>CAYYBJ010000030.1:0-14411 GCA_964470325.1 uncultured Candidatus Nitrosotenuis sp.
AGTGTTGGCGGCTCACAATCCCTGCGACAACCAGTATCTGCAAAGCTAATCGATACCAAAGATATCGATAATAACGCAAAAACAGTAGCAAGTACAAGTTTTGTCATCAGTATTTTGTAAAACCTGTGATAAATAAATTCTATGTAGATAGAATATCAAATAATAAAAAATCAAAAAGAAGTGGTTGTAGAATTATTCAACCAATCCCCATGCTCGCAATGTATCTGCAGTGAATGGGTAAACGCATGCTGGTGTGCCAGTTACGCGGATTACTAGTTCCAGTCCTTGTCTGCACTCTACATCTTGTGGAGCAATTCCATCATTTACTTGCTGTAATGGTGGAGGAACATATGGTGATTGTACGGGAACATATTCAGTTATTTCTTCACCAGTTGCTTTGACTGCGTTGAGAAAGACGTTGCTTCTTGAGCTTCTCTCCTCATCCCACATTTCAACAACTAGTGCAGATGTCTCAAATGGCTTTACTGGCTTGAAAGAATATACTACCTCGGTACGCCATTGGTCAAGTTGTGTTGCCTTGACATTTACGTCCTTGACAAAACCATCTGCATCCATGACCTCAAATGAATGCATACCGTCAAAGGTCTGGTCAAATGAGATTAGGATTTTGGCGTTTTGGTTCTTGTCATCCTGATAGTCAGTTATTGCTATTGAGGCGTGTCTGAATTCACTCACTCCATCATTTTCGTAAATCATGAGTTTTACCTTTGCAGTGTTACCTGTGGTAAATGTCATGGTTGGGTTTGTCTGAATTTGATTATTCACCTCAAAAGTTCTGCCATTAATTGCCAATCCAAAATCAATTACTCTCTGTCCACTGTCTGTGACGCCAAGGGTTGGCGCTTCACAGTCTCGGCTACAGTTTGCATTTTCTGATGCATAAACATTAGCTGTAAACAATGAGATTGAAAGAATTCCTGTTGCAATCAATATCTGTAATAGCTTGGTCATTGAGTTTGACTCGAGCCTAGTGATAATTAAATCCTATGTAGGATAAGTAAGTAATTTGTAGAATATGGATCAAATGTAGCTATTCATAAATAACAAAGTCAACCATGTTTTTTGTTGAAAACCCTAAAGCAGCTTATCAACGATCCAACAAAGCCGCTTGTAATTCCTGGTGTCTATGACGCAATTAGCGCAAAAATCGCGCAAAAGGTTGGCTTTGAAGCAATGTTTCAAACAGGATATGGAACGTCTGCCACATTGTTTGGAATGCCAGACTATGGATTCATTGGCGCTACAGAAACCACAGAAAATGCAAGAAGAATTTGCAGGGCAGTCTCTGTCCCAGTAATAGTCGACTCTGATACTGGATATGGTAACGCATTGTCTGTTTGGAAGCTAGTAAACGAATTACAGTCAGCAGGTGCTGCTGGAATATTTTTAGAAGACCAAAGATGGCCCAAGCGATGCGGCCACATGGCAGGAAAAGAGGTAATCGAGAAAGAAGAATACGCAGAAAAACTCCAGGCAGCAGTAGATGCAAAAAAGAGTAAAGATTTCATCATTGTTGCAAGAACCGATGCTCGTGCAACCCGAGGATTAGATGACGCAATAGAGCGCGCAAAATACTACAAAAAAATCGGAGCAGATGCAGTCTTTGTAGAGGCTCCAAGATCAATTGATGAGATGAAAAAAATAGGCAAAGAAATCAAAGCACCACTTGTTGCAAATATGATAGAGGGTGGTGCAACACCGGTATTGTCTGCCAAGGAACTGCACAAAATGGGCTTTAAGATAATCCTGTATCCACTGTCAGTTCTTTATGCCAACACGTTTGCCTCACTTGCCATACTAAGGGAGCTAAAAAAGTCAGGCACCACCAAGAAACTAGCAAAAAATGTCGTAAACTTTGATCAGTTCAATGACATTGTGGAATTATCTAAATTCCGAAACATGGAAAACCGCTACAAAAGGAGATAAATAAAAAAGTCCAAGAAACGATTAAGCCGTGTTTCTCTTTACTTCGATTTCTATTGTGGATACGTTTCGTGACTTGCCGTCTTTGGATTCTAGTTGTTCAGAGCCTATCTTGATTTGGCCAATAGAGTATCCAGCATTTTCTGTTTTGCGCGAGATGATTTGTGCAACATCTACTGCGCGTCCAATGCTTAGTCCTCTTGCCTTGATATGCACTGATGGAAGATTAGCCAACTGAATTAGCGTAGATGTTACATACGCCATCAACGGCTTCTTGCCAATGAAAATTACGTCTCTGTTTTCGGACATGCCATAACCACAGACATCGATAATTTAAAGCTAAAAACAAAATTCTTGCTTGCAATCCAAAAATTTCTTATTAACTTGTGCACAAATCACATCAGAAATGCAATCATATGAGCAAATCAAAGCAATCCTCCAATCCGGCTCTAAAGAAGAAAAAGTCCTCATCCTAGAATCACTGACAAATGCCACCGAGCCAAAAATCCTAGATACGATAATTGCCGTCTTTGATGATTCGGACATTGAGTTAAGAGGTGAAGCATTTAGTATTTTGCTATTAAATGACAATGATATTTCCGAGGTTTTGCTTGCAAATCTGCAAAACCCAAGCAAAAACATTCGTGGCTATTGCTCATTGGTTTTGGCAAACAGACATGAGAGAAAGGCAATACCAAGAATTATTCCATTAACTGAGGACGAGAGTGCCATGGTGCGCTCCTGTGCTGTAGGTGCTCTAGGATTTCTAAGAGCAGTAGAAGCAATGTCCGCCATACAAAAATGCCTCTCAGACTCTAACAGTGAGGTCAAAAAAAGTGCAATCAAGTCTGCAATCGATATTGGGGACAAGACACTACTATCAAAGCTGGATGCACTTGCAAATGATGGTGATCCGGAAATTAACACATTGATGATTCTTGCCAGAAATAATTTGTAAGTGGACCGGGAGGGATTTGAACCCTCGATCTCACCCATGCCAAGGGCGTATCCTACCAGTCTAGACGACCGGCCCACAAAACCAAACTGGTTCGCCTTTGAAGTTTTCAGATCGATTATTAACGTTTAGCTGGAAAAAAGAAATTTGATTATCATTTAACATAAAATATTTAACCATCAGTAGACAGGTCTTGATGTGGTCGTAGAAAACAAAGCAACCATTACTTATATTCAATTACTAAAAGAGGACTTGGCGATTTTCCGTCTGGTTCCAAATGACGGAATCATTCCAGACTACAAGGCAGGCCAATTTCTAACAATCGGAATGAATGTTCCAAGTGAAGGCAAAGTAATTCGACGCGCATATTCCATTGCATCAAATCCAGAAAATAAAAAATACATTGAGCTGGTAATACGATGGGTCAGAAAACCACTGCCCGGAAGACTCACCACACAACTATTCAACGCAAAGGAAGGCGACGAAGTTACTTGGATTAGACCAACAGGTGCGGCATTACTAATTAATGATAAACTTCCAAATGGGCAAAAAGACGAGCGAAGAATCGTCTGCCTTGGCGGCGGAACAGGAATTGCTCCATTTGTCAGCTTTGCACAGCATTTGCATGCAGTGGGAGACAAACGAGAGGTAGTTGTGTTGCATGGAGCAAGCTATGTGGATGAGCTCAGCTATAAGGAACTCTTTACCAATCTAGAACTAGAAAGCATTGACAAGGGCCGTGACAAGTGGAATTTCAGATATCGAGCAGCAGTCAGCAGACCTCAGGAATGGTTTAATCGCTCTTGGAGCGGCCAAACCGGAAGAGTAGAGACATTTCTAAGATCAAAGGACGGCGAACCATCACCGCTAGAACAAATGATTGGCGAGAAAGTAACTCCGCAGAACACAATGTTCTACATTTGTGGATGGCAAGGAACCATTGACGGTTGCATGGACTATCTCGGTGCAAAAGGATTTGTCACAGAGAGAAACAAGCGCCCAGATGGAAGCTTTGAAGTAAAGTACGAGTCATACGGATAACTCAAAAGTAATATTGTTTAGTTTTGTCCCAGAGTCGGGGACGTAGGTTAGCTTGGTATACTGCCAGCCTCGGGCGCTGGAGATCATGGGTTCAAGTCCCATCGTCCCCACATTAATTGAAATAGTACCAAAAATACCAAAACTCACTTGACTGTTGTAATTTACCTTGCACACCTAAATCCACTGACCAATGCGCATGTTGAAATCATAAACGACCTAAAAAAAGACGAAAAAACAATAGTCATGCCAGTTGTGTTCTTGGATAAGAATGTCGAGATAAACAGTAAGAGCTTTCCCTTTAGCTATGAAATACGCAAAAAAATGCTAACAAGTGTCTTTGGCGATTCTATCACAGTTTCGCCCAATTACACGTTTCATGCGCCATTTTACCGGTATTTTCCACCTATTTTGTCCCCATACTCGTGGAAGCTTCGATCTCAAATCCTAGATGGTATAGAAGATGACTATTACACATACACTGGCGATAAAACAGAGGGCCTAATGCTAAAAGCATACAGGCTAAATCCTCGAGTCGGTACGCGAAAGGCACTCTCTGCATCCTCTGTCAAGGACAAACTCTACGAAGCGGTAAGTGGCAAATATACAGACTGGAAAAACGACGTGCCAGAGACTGTGGCAGAAATAATTGAGCAAAACTGGGAGGTGGTTGAAAAATATGCAAACTCTGAGGACATGACAACTAGAATTGCCGGAATGAAATTTCCAAGGGCAGGCCTCAAGACAAGATAGATTAATGCCAATACAAAACCCAAATCATGAAATTTGACATCTCAAAGATTGTCTGGTTTGACGGTAAATTCATTCCGCTAAGCAAGGCAAATGTACCAATCACAACACACGCGATTCATTATGGCACATCCATCTTTGAGGGAATCCGTGCATATTGGAATTCAAAGAATTTGTATATTTTTAGATTGGAAGACCACATCAAAAGATTCCGCCAGTCAGGACAATTCTATTCTATTTCATTGAAATTCTCAGACGAGCAAATAATGGATGCTCTAGTACAATTATGCAAAAAGAACAACATGAAAAGGTCGTGCTATATCAGGCCGTTCTATTTTGTCGGCCAATATGGGATTAATTTGCATGTAAATGAAAATGCTCCTACACATGTTGCTGCATTCATGTTTCCATTCGGGGACTTGTTTGATAAAAACGGAATCAAGGCGGGCATTTCTTCGTGGCGCAAGTTTAGCGACCAGTCAACGCCTCCGCTTGCAAAGATGGGTGGAAACTATCTGAATTCTATTTTGGCCACACAAGAATGCAAAAGAAATGGATATGATGAGGCAATTTTGCTGGACTTGAATGCCAACCTGAGTGAGGCACCGGGCGAAAACGTATTCATTGTAAAAAATGGCACACTAATCACACCTCCACTGGAATCATCTGCCCTAGAAGGAATAACACGAGATTCTGTAATGAAAATAGCAGAGGATCTTGGCTATTCCACAAAAGAAAATGTAATCACTCGAGGTGAGGCATATTTGGCAGACGAGATGTTTCTGACAGGAACTGCAGCAGAAATCACTCCGGTGATTAGCATCGACGGTAGAAAAATTGGCTCTGGCAAGCCAGGAAACATTACACACCAGATTGTTTCTGCTTATTTGGATATAGTATCTGCAAAAAACGACAAATATTCCAGCTGGCTAAGCCCCGTGTATTAGTTTGAAAATAGCGCAAATAGGGGTTGGAGGATGGGGTAAAAACCACGCCCGCATTTTATCGCAGCTTGGTGTGCTAGTTGCGGTGTGTGATGCAGATGAACACAGATCAAAGGAGGCTGGCCAAAAATACAACGTAAAGCACTATACCTCATTAGATACAATGCTGGAATCAGAAGAAATTGACGCAGTTTTTGTCTGCACGCCGACGATTACTCATTTTGACATTGCCTCAAAACTGATTCAAAAGAAAAAATCCGTCTTTGTAGAAAAACCAATGACATACAAATCAGAAGAAGGTCTCAAGCTAGCAGAACTTGCCAAAAAAAATAAAGTCATTCTTACTTGTGGCTATATTGAGCGATTCAATCCCGCAGTGGAAACAGTAAAGGAATTTGTAAAGTCAAAAAAATATGGCGATCTCATAATGCTGGAATTTCACCGAGAAAACAGAATGCCACTTCACATCAAGGATGTTGGAATCATTTATGACACATCAGTGCATGATATTGACACTGCGATGTGGCTCTTTGATGACATCCCCCAAGTAGTGTTTGCAAGATCTGGTAAAATTCGACATGAGCATGAAGATTTTGCAACAATAATGCTTGGTTTTAAGGACAACAAGGTAGCAATAATATCATCAAACTGGATTACGCCATCTAGAGTCAGGCACTTTAACGCAGTCTGCACAGACGGAATAATTTCTGGTGACTTTATCACACAAGAAGTCAAAATAGAAAAAGACCAAGGAACTGAAACTCCAAGAAAGGAAAAGCAAGAACCACTGACACTAGAGATAGAGAGCTTTTTAGCTGCACTGGAATCAAAAAACTCACCTCGTGTCAGGGCAGAAGAAGCGGTGAATGTAACCAAAATAGCAGAGGCAGCATTATTATCTAGTCAAAAGGGAGTACCGGTGTATATCGATCTGAGATGAACAAAAAAATGATGGACATGTTGGTATGTCCAATTGACAAGCAATTCCCACTGGAACTATACGAAACAGATTCAAAGCAAGAAATCATACTAGAAGGTGCGCTGTTTTGTCCCAAATGTGCCAGATTCTATCCCATTATAGAAGAGATACCAATAATGCTGCCAGATGAACTACGAGACAAAAAGCAAGATATGGATTTTCTGCAGAAAAACAAGCAAGTTTTGCCTCAGAAAATAATTAAAGACGCAAACCCATGGCACCTATAGTTTGGTAACCAATTTTGTGTCAGAAAAGGCAAAGATAGGAAAAAACGTCAAGATTTGGCATTTTGCATATGTTGGAGACAACACCATACTAGGCGACAATGTCAAGATTGGCTCACTTGCACATGTTGACTATAACGTCGAGATAGGCGAGAACACCATGATAGAGGGCCAAGTCTACATTCCGCCACTATCAAGAATTGGCAAAAATGTATTCATTGGTCCTGCAGCTGCCCTAACCAACGATCCGTATCCACCAAGCCAGAAAATGATCGGAGTTACCATAAAGGATGGTGCAGTGATTGGCTCTCGAGCAGTCATAAAGGCAGGAGTCACAATTGGAAAAAACAGCGTTGTTGCAATGGGGGCAGTGGTAACAAAGGATGTGCCAGATGATACCGTAGTAGCTGGTGTGCCGGCAAAAATAAAGTACAGCAGATCAGAATACGACAAAAAGCAGGCTCAGTGGAAGGCCTAGGCCTTGAGCTGTTTTTGAAATATTTTGTTTTTCATCTTTGACAGTACTAAAATCCAGAATGCAACTAGAACCAGTGCAATTGCTGCCTTGATGATTGATGCAATGAAAAAGTCCATCTGCTCGCCATAGCCAGAAATTGAGATTTTGGAAACTAGTGTTACCAGTACTCCACCTCCTGCCAATATCAAAATCCACATTATTCCAATGAATGTAAAAATTAAGAGATGGGCCATGCTATTACTCCTGACAAAAATGCAGTGATTATTGCCAATATTCCTGAGAATATTGTCAGCCTAAATATTGTAAATCCGATTTCTTTTTCGGTTAATGGTTTTGCCGCAACAATTAGTCTCACCAAGGTTACCGGCGCATCTAGTTCCTTTGTTGCAGTTATTTTGTGGTTATCTGTATGTGTGGTAGGCCCTTTTATCTGCCTGTGCTCTACAATTCTCTTTACGCTGGATAGGAACAAAAACGAGTTGATTATTGCAGGTAAAAGCGCAATTGCGGCAATTACTTCAACTCGTCCCACAATTGCAATTACTCCATATGCAGCACCAAGTGTTAATGCGCCCGAATCTCCTGGAAATATTTTGGCTGGAAACTTATGATACCTATAGAAAGCAAGTGAGGCAAACGCGACAGGTAAAGTCATTATTGCAACGGAATAATTCTGCAAAATAACAAGCACTATTACAAGTGAAAATGATGCAATCATCATAAATCCACTTGCAATGCCATTCATCACATCAATCGAGTTGATTGTGTTTCCAGTAATTGGGATCATGAATATTATCAGTCCAAGATACAGTGCCGGAATTTTTACCTCACCAAAGAGAGGAAATGCCAAGTTTGGCTCGTATGCACCAAGTGCTATGATTGGAATTGAAGCGCCTGCTAGGGCAAGTGGTTTGAACCACCCACCCATTACTCTCCTATCGTCGATAAATCCAATCACAAATGCAGCAGATGTTGTGATTATCAGAGCAGTGATTCCTCGTGTGATGATTCTTTCTTGCGGCAACAAAAAGTAAAGCGAAATCTCGGCTGCAACTATTCCTGCAAGTACTGCAGGTCCGCCAGGCCTAGGTATGATTGCGCCGCCAATTCTATTTACATCTTTGACTAACCAGTTTTTTTTGGCAAGAACTTTGATCAATGGTGGAACCATGCCAAATACAACAAAAAACGCAATTACTGATGCAACTATTCCTGCAATGATATGCTCTTGCAATTATCTCACTTTTTTGAGTTGAGATTTAATATTATCTGCAATGGTTGGGCCAATTTTATCAATCTCTGCCAGCTTGTTGACTGGGATTTGCTGCAGATCAGATATTGTCTTGATTCCATGGTCATATAGTCTTCGCGCACGCACACGTCCAATTCCGCGTATCTGGACCAGCTCGACTAGTTCTTGCTTGATTCCATAGTATATTCTCTTTCGCAGTGTTGATAGTTCTTCCAGTAAATCCGCACGCTCTACTAGTTTTGCCAATTCATACAGGCAATACACAAGCCAGTCGGCAGTCTCTACCATTCGGTGCATGTCCCCTGACTCTATTCCAAGATTATCAGAGAGATGAATTTCCGAGGATTCTAATATCCAAGAGTATAATGCAAGCAAGCTTCGATTGCAGTCATATTCTGATATTGGCTCGATTAGCTGGGATGACTTGTTCTCAATTAGTGTGCTCAGTATCTCGTAATCCTTGTTTCGCAGGGAAAACTTGGGAAAAAACTCTTCGCAGCTACACACTAGATGCAAAAATCCAAGGGTGTGAGTGTTGTTCTCAGATACTGTTTCTAGGCCTCGCTTGAAATAGATAGCAGTGATTGGATCTATATACAACATGGATACTTTTTTGCCAAACTCGGTTGCGGCAAATCTTTCTACCTTTTGTACAATGAGGTTTTCCCTAATTAAGAATTTTTTTGCAATCTCTATTGAAAACGACAGTGTGCTTTTTCTTGTTTGCAGGCCTGCAAGTGTTTTTTGGAAAAACACCAAAATCTCTTCTCCTTTGATTCCAGGATTTGATACCACATGACTCAAAATATGGATTCGAAGTGCCTTGTCATCTGCTAGTTGAGATTCTATTGGCTCCGGCGTTCCGTTGATGTAATATTCCGTAAGATCAGACGAGTTTGCATTACCTACAATAATTGCCTCGCCAAACTTGTCATATTGAGGCCTGCCAGCCCTTCCGCATAACTGTTTGTATTCTAGAATGCTAATGGGCTTGTTTGCGCCTGCCTTGACATCATATCGAACTATGCTAGATATGACCACTCGCCTTGCTGGCAAGTTTACGCCTGCAGCAAGTGTTGGAGTGGAGGCCAAGAGCTTGATGTTGCCGTTTCTAAATTCTGTTTCAACTATTTCCCGGCAATTTTGGTTTAGTCCCGCATGATGAAAGCCAACTCCTTTTTTTAGCAGGGAAGAAAGCGTTTTGATCAGATCAGTGTGCTCATTGGCATCCAGAATCTTTTGTGAAATCTCTTCGAGATATTTTTTCTCCGAATCTGTTAGAAACTTGAATACTGCATCAGAGCCTTTTGTGGCAAGTGATGCAGAACGTGTTCGCGTCTCTGCAAATACAAGCGACTGCCCACCTTTTTTTATGGTATCAAGGCATAGATCTATTGGCGGTCCTCTGATGCTAGACTCTATTTCATCCGAGTCTCCGTTATTCCACAAAATGGTTCCTCCATCAAAGACTCCCTCTGTTAGCGGAACTGGACGCCAGTCGCTAGATACAAGCTTGCATCCAAGCCACTCTGCCAGCTCATCAGAGTTTGTTATGGTAGCAGACAGGCCTACAATCTGTGGTCTTGTTGGGATCTCCTTTAGCTTGGTTAGTACTACCTCTAGTGTTGGTCCCCTGTCCCTGTCTCCAATTAGGTGAACTTCGTCTGCAATTACTAGGCCAATTTTGTCAGTCCACTCTGCGCCGTGTCGGATTATCGAGTCCATTTTTTCATTGGTCAATACGATTATGTCTGCGTTTTCTGACTCCTTGTCCACAGAATCAAAGTCGCCAGTGGAAATTGTTGCCTTGATTTTGCGGCCAAAGTCAAGCCCTTCCATTTTCTTGAATTCAGAGAACTTTTCGGATGCCAACGCCCGAAGTGGGGTTAGATACACAATTTTGCCCTCCTTGTGCGTCAAAAACTGCATCATTGCAAGCATTGCGATGAGGGTTTTTCCGCTAGCAGTAGGAGCTGCAACCAGAATGTTTTGCCCCTCAAAGAGCCCTGCCTTTACAGCATCTGCCTGTGGTGGGTATAGTTTTGTTATTTTTTGCTCAGTTAGAAATTCTTGCAAAGATTGGGTTAAGCCAAGTTCGTCTATTCTCATACACGATTATAGTGGCCAGGCTTGGATTCATAAATTGATGCCTCACGTAGCATTCTTCGAACAAAGTTTCTTGCCTCTTCTTCTGTGAACTTGCCCGTCTTTGTCAGTTCTTTGACAAAGAGTTTTTCCTCAACGGGGGTCTTGCTGTCTCCCTCTAGTGATTTTAGAACGTCCATGAACAACTGCAGTTTGGATACTTCACTGTGTGGCCTGCCTTGTAAAACGCCAAGGTCTACCTTGCCAGTGTTGACGTCAACTCCGGCATCTTCCAGCATGCTTTGGATTAGGAATATTGCGCGCTCTGCATCTTCTGCCTCTACTTGGTCTTTCATTAGCAATCTTGCTCGCGCTGTTGCCAGTCTGATTAGGCCGCCAAGCTGTCTAGGCGTAACTGTGATCATTTCCTCGGATTCGACATTTCTCATCTTTAGATAATACTCTAGGATTTTTTCTTCTGCCTCTGGCGTCAGTGTCGGATCTGATCTTTTACAATATGCCAAATATTTTGTAAAAATGTCTGCATCAATTAAAGAGCGAGTATCGGTTGCGGATTTTTTGTGCAGGCCAATGATATGCTGTGCAATGTTGCGGTCTTTTTCCTTTGAAGGGATGTCTCGCACAACAAAGATCAAGTCAAATCTGGTCAACAATGGAATTGGTAGTGCGACGTTTTCTGTAATGTTTTTGAACGGATCGTATTTTCCATACATTGGGTTTGCTGCAGCCAAGATTGATGTTCGTGCGTTCAGAGTAGCCACGATTCCTCCCTTTGCAATGCTTGCTGATTGTTGTTCCATGACTTCGTGCAGTGCACTTCTATCTTCTGGCTTCATCTTGTCAAATTCGTCAATGCATACTAGGCCTTGGTCACCCAACACAACAGCTCCTGCCTCTAACATCATTATGCCAGTCTTGTCACGAACTACAGCTGCTGTGAGTCCTGCAGCAGTTGATCCTCTACCAGATGTATAAAGGCCTCTTGGTGCAAGCCTTGCACAAAACTTGAGCATCTCAGATTTTGCTGTACCTGGATCTCCGACCAGAAATACATTAATGTCTCCACGAATCTTTGTGCCATCACCCATTATTCTTTGGGTAGAGCCTACCATCAAAAGCAGAATTGACTCTTTGATTATTGCATGGCCCTGAATGTGGGGGGCAAACGAGTTTATCAATCTCTCATAGATATCGGCATTCTGTGCCAGGGATTTAATGATTTTTTCCTCTTCTGGGGAGATCTCTTCTCTTTCTGATCGCCTCGAGTTTTTGCCACCCCTGCCGCCCAAAAATTCAATGTTATTTCCTTCTATTCGCAGTCTGTGCAGCCCGCTGTTTACTCTAGTTCCGGTGATCTGCTCTTGCTCAATTCTAACAATTCCAGTAAGTATGATTCTGTCACCTGGACGTGCGTTGTCCACTAGGTCTTGCTTTATTGTGACGTCAATATAGTGAGGTAGCTGTCCTGGCGGAAGATCCTCTGGAAGCTCTTGGAGTCTGACAATTTGAAAGTCGATGAACTTGCTGTTTTCTGGATCAATTCGAATGTCACGATGTGCACATTTCTCAGATGAGCATTTGCTTGGTGTGTAGATACTAAGGCCTCGCTCCAGCGGGACTTCGGTGATATGGCCTTCTGGGCACTTGTACACTACATTTCTTGCAAGCGGCTTTACCTCGGATGAACGCACAACCATTCCTGAGACACTAGTCATCTTGCCAATTACTTCGGCATTGATTTGCCTGAGGCTTCTCTGGATTGGATAGTTTGCGATTCTTACGCGAATGTCGTCAGAGATCTTGGCTGCATATTCTGGAAATCTCTCTTCTAGAATGTTTTTGATTGCGCGAGAAAAAGCATAGAGGATCTCGTCTGGCTCTAGATTGAACTTTACCTCTATTTCCTTGTGTGATACTATATCGTTGTAATCAACCACGATAAACTTGGCTTGCTTTGCCATCATTTGGTCGATTTCTTCTACATAGTGGAATTGCCCCGACTTGTCCTTAAATGAGGAAAGAAAGTGCTGGACCTGGTCTATTGTTGCGCTTCTAGACTGGGTTTCAAGCGTCATTGCTTGTCACCAAAAATCTGTTTTATGAAATCGGCACTATTGTTGTGGATGGTATTGTATAATGTGCGCTCTTCAATTGAGAGTTTTTTTGCCAGGTCTGCTGTAAGCTCCATCGAGTTTGCCCTTGGAATTAGTTTGCCTAGTCTTTTTCTAATCAGTGTATTAAGCAGTGACTCTAGCTTGTCGCGCTCTTTTTCTGACTGGCGTGCCATATAGCCTCTAACCTTGATGTAAAAGTCTGGTTCTAGGTGAGATAGTTCCTCGCCCTGAAAATTTTCCTTTGATATTGACTGGGTAAGCTCTATTCCCATGTCGGATTCTTGGATTTCTGCATGGGAATCAGATTCCAGAATTTGGGCAATCCATCGGGGCATGTTGATTACCTCTCCCTGTTTGCCAGAAATTGTAACTCCAGAGACGTCTATCTTAAAGTCGTGACTTATGACAGTCTTTACGTCCTCGGTTTGATACCCTATGTTGTATACCTGCAAAAGTTCGTTTATTTTCAATGGTTATCAAACTTGATTCAAGGATTTAATGGATACGATCGATCAATTGTGTTTACAAATAGCTTTGATCATTTGATCCTCAGGCGTGATTTATTAATAATGTAATCTAGGATTTATCAATGTCAGATTCCATAATGTGGGTTGAAAAATATCGCCCGCAAAAAATAACGGATCTAGTAAATCAAAAGGAAATAGTAGGAAGCCTTACTGCATTACTAAAAAATGTCAGTGAGATTCCGCACTTGTTGTTTTCTGGATCTGCAGGAGTTGGAAAAACTACACTTGCATTATGTCTGTGCAGACAAATTCTGGGTGATGGCTGGAAGGAATACACATTAGAGCTAAACGCATCCGATGAACGCGGAATTAACATGGTCCGGGAGCGAGTAAAAAAATTCTCTAGATTTGCGGGCCTTGACACAAACATTCCATTTAAGATTATAATTTTGGATGAGGCGGACGAGATGACATCAGACGCTCAGACTGCCTTGCGCAGAATCATAGAGGATGCCTCAAAATCATGCAGATTCATCCTGATTGCAAACAACATATCCAAGATTATAGAGCCTATTCAGAGCAGATGCGCAGTATTCAAGTTCACTAGGATCTCACAAAAAGAGGTAATTGCCCACCTCAAAGATATTGCAAAAAAGGAAAAAGTCAAGGCGGACGAGGATGGCCTCCAAGCAATTTACGACTATACCGAAGGCGACCTGAGGCACGCAATTAACCTGATGCAGGCAACTGCGAGCCTTGGTGCAATATCAGAGGAAAACGTCAGGGCATCGGCAGGTCTGACCAAAACAACAGACGTTGATGAGGTCCTAAAGATGGCAATTGCAGGCAAAATTACTGATGCACGAAACAAGATGATTGAGCTGATCAAAGTCTATGGCATGTCGGAATCGGATTTTCTAAAATACATCAATGAAGCAGCATACAGAACAAAGCAGGCAAACCTAGTAGAAATTTCAGAGGCAATTGCAAAATACGATTACAGAATTTTGTCTGGTGCAAACCCAGAGATCCAGCTTTCTGCATTACTAGCAGAGCTGAGCAAATTTGGAAAATAAGCGCAGAGAGAGGGATTTGAACCCCCGGATGCTTGCGCACACAGGCTCTCAAGGCCCGCGCCCTACCGAGCTAGGCGACCTCTG
>CAYYBJ010000031.1:0-14248 GCA_964470325.1 uncultured Candidatus Nitrosotenuis sp.
TAATTCTGAATCAATTGTTGCCTTTGCCTGGTTGTAGGCATTGACCTCGCTCATAAAGGTGAATTTTTGCGATTCCAGCTCGGAAATCTCCTTTTTGACTGCCGCACGCTCTTCGTCTAGCTTTTTGGATTCAGACGCTAGAGAGTGCATGGAGCGCTCTTTGGATATTTTTTCGGCCTGGATTGCCTTCATTTTGTTGGAGGCAGAAATTGCGTGCAGTCGCCCAAGCTCGAAATTGATAAATTCGTGTCTGAGTTTTTGGTTTCGTTCTGCTTCCAGCTCATCAATTCTTTTTTTGATTTCATCCATTCTTGCTAGTGCCACCTCTAGCCTTCTGTCGGCATCCTCTAGCTGCTTTATGGATTCAGACTTTTTTTCATCAAAGTATGCCAAACCAATCAAATCCTCAATTACGGTTCTCTTTTCTTCTGCAGTAAATTCGGAAATTCGGGTAACTGTTCCTTGTTGGACTGCGTTTAGCTGGTTAAGGCTGGCATTTGCCACTTCAAGCAAATCCAAAATTTGGTTTCGGTTGGTTTGCTTTTGATTTAGATAATACACATTTTCTCCGTCCTCTGCCATCTCTCTTGTGATGACTACTGTGTTAGAATCAACCGGAATCTTTCTATCGGAATTATCAAAGTGTAATGATACGCGGGCCATCTTGGTGCCGCGTTTGCTTCCTTCTATATCATGGATTAGAGATCGGAGCTTGTCAACTCTCATGACCTTTGGTTTGTTTTCACCTAGTGCGAAAATGATCGCATCCAGTATGTTGGATTTGCCAGACCCGTTTGGCCCAGATATTGATACCAGTCCCTGCTCAAAGCCGACAGTTGTATTTGTAAATCCAAATGACTTGAACCCATAGATCTCCACCTTTTTGATATGGACCAATGAAAATTCTTGTCTTGCAGGTTTGTTAATCAAATATAGACAAGTTTAGTTGACTGGCAAACAAAATTCTTGTAATGCTATGAAAAATTTTGTCGCATTCATCTGGGCTTAAATTTGGTCATTATTTGGCTAGTCTAGTTGATCAAGCTAGGCATAGTGCAAACCACAGCAGCCACCACGAATGAGGAAGGAATCAAGCAGGCCTCAATATTATTAGAAAGACTAGGTAAGAACGAGGCAGATATTGTGTGCCTACCAGAGCAGTACCTAGCAGACAACAAAATTGACGATTTTGAGGCTATGTTTGCACCCTTTGCCAAGATTGCCAAGCAATATTCCATGAGTGTTATTGCAGGCGCGTTTTATACCAAGTCAGGCACACGGCAAACCATTTCTGCACCAGTAATTGATGGCTCTGGGCAGTTCATCGGGGTACAGGACAAGATTCATCCATTTGATTATGAAAAAAATGCAATCAAGGCAGGAACAGAAACCAAGATATTTTCTACAAAGTGCAAGTTTGGAATTGTGATTTGCTATGACATGGTCTTCTCTGACGTATCAGAGACCCTAGTCAAAAAGGGAGCAGAAGCATTGTTCTCGCCAGCAAGAATAGTTCGACGTGGAATCCATCCATGGCATCTCTATTGCCAGGTTAGATCACTGGAAAACCGCATACCAGTACTTGCCGCAAACATGCAGACTCGCAAGTTTGGCGGAAAAAGCATCATCGTGGATTTAGAGGAAGACGACAGTGTCATGATACCAAAAACCAAGATCACAGTAGGTCAGGGAATCAGGCTAGAATCATTTGACCTTGGAAAATATGCCAATGCGCGACAAATCAGATACTTGGATCACAAAAAGTTTTCCTAGTATTCTTTGGAGTGAAACGCCATGATGTGGGCTTCAAGGCTTCGCACCGCAATAAGCTTTGAGCAAAAACCGCACTCTACTTCAAAACGCTCTGCCTGTTCTGGTGTGATGTCCTGTGAGGCCATTATTGTGATTTCGTCTTGTACTAGAGCCATTTCCTTGCCAAAGTTGTGAACTAGGCTAGATTGATAAGCTTTTGCCACTAATACCAAATTTGGAAACATCTTGATCCATACTAGGGTAGTACTATCTCACTATTTTTGTCCATAATGCGCAAAATCCAATTTCAATAGTTTACAAAAAAGACAAAGTCGATAATTTGTGAAATTATGAATAGATCTTTACAAATCCGACATAATCAAAATCATGCCAAATTAGGAAAAAAGCCAGATTCTCGCACTTGGAATGTCATTTCGTGATACAAGAAAAACTATTCATGTAGAAATCACCACAATCACCCTTTTGTATCTTGTACTGCTTGCCAAAATCTAGAACAAAGTATATCAGTGATTTTTGGCGAAAATACACAATGGCAAGCCCCAAGCTTTGGATCAAAGAGACCAAGCCAATCAACATTGAAGGCGGATATCTCATTGACGGATTTCCGTCGGTTGGATTTACCAATGCTATAGCAAGTGAATCACTAATGCATGGAAATAACTATGACTTGGCCGGATTTGTCGACTCGTATGACTTCCCAACCGTATCAATATTAAAGGACGGAGTTCCAAGCTACGCGACTAGGATCTATGTCAATTCAGCATTAAAGGTCGGAGTCTTTTCATCATTTCTGACAATTAACGAGCCATACCATAGGGCGATTGCAAAAATGATGTTGCTTTGGGCAAAAAAGCACAAGTGCTCTCTGGTGGTCAGTTCATCCCCAATGGCATTATCAGAAAATGACAAAAAGCAAACAATAGCAGCAGGTAGTACCCCAGACGCACGTGAGAAAATAAAACAGTCAGGAATGCTAGTACTCCAAAACGGCACAATTCCAGGAATACCGGGTGAGCTTCTAAACCAGGGAATGTTGTACGGCCAAAACGTAATTGTTGTACTAGTAAATGTAGACGAGTCAGGTCCCGACTTTGGTTCTAGCGTGGATTTGTGTATGGCAATGTCAAAAATTTTGCCAGGTGTTTCTTGTGATCTATCCATGATGAGAAAACAGGCCGAAGTAGCAGAAAAACAGATCAAAGAGACCGAAAAGGAAACAAGGGCGCTACGCGACTCGATGTACGGTTAGATGCAAGAATTCTTTGCGTTTTTTACCACAGTGATTGTGGTCTCTGCCTCTGGAGTCATGGCTCCAGGCCCGTTGTTTGCATCCACAATAGCAAGCGGCATCAGGCATAAACTCGCAGGACTAAAAATCGCAATAGGCCACACCATAGTCGAGATTCCACTAGTCGTACTAATTGGACTGGGAGTCTTGTCTCTAGATAATTTTCCCCAGTTTAGAATTATTATTGCAGTATTGGGTGCCGCAAGCATCTTTGGATTTGCCGCAATTCAGGTAAGATCCGCACTAAGAGGAATTACCACCAAGGAAGCCAAGTACGGGCCATTACTCACTGGAATATTGCTAACAGGCCTCAACCCATTCTTTTTGGTGTGGTGGTTTACAATAGGAATAAAGATGATCTCCGATTCCACGATGTTGTGGTCGTTTTGGGGAATCTTGGTTATGTTTGGCCTGCACGTTTGGATGGACTATGTGTGGCTGATGTTTGTCTCTGCTGCATCATCTAAAAGTATGAGATTTCTTTCTGGAAAATCCTACAAAATATTCATGATATCAATTAATGCAGTTCTAGTTTACTTTGGGGTCTCGTTTATTGTGGATGTACTCTAGCGGCACTGGAGTGCTTCTAAATTGGAGGGACATTCTGCATTCAAAGTTTGGATTTTTTCTGCCAGAGAAACACACATGGAATAATCCATTGCGGACTCGTACTGGATTATCTCATCTATTATTGAGAATTGTCTTGCAGGACATGAGTTGAAATTCTGGAACATGACTAAAGATGCAATAATCATGATTCCACCGATTACCGATATTTTGTAATAGTTACTCTTTTGAAATATCAATTTCTATTGTGGATACGTTTCGGGTTTTACCATCCTGGGATTGCAGCGAATCAGACGCTATTCGAACATCCTTGACGTAGTATCCCACTGTGTTCATGCGTTTTACTATCATCTGAGACACATCTACTGCCTGCGTGATTCTCTGTCCTCGAGCCTTTATTGTTACGACTGGTTGAGTGGAAAGTTGGGTAAGTGTTGCGGTGACATAGGTCATAATTGGCTTGATGCCTACAAAAATCACGTCGCGTGTCTTTTTTGCGTTTTCGTCTTCGTCTGTTTTGAGCTTTTGTGATTCTTCCAAAATTTCTTGGGCTTCGGATGGCTTGTCAGACTCGCTCATGATTTGCTATGTTGCCCTTTTGCTTTTATTTAATGCTTAAGTTGTTTTTGGCCAAGTAATCTTGAATTATTTTTTCAATTTCGTCTGGGCTCTTGCATTCCTTGACAATATCAACAATTTCCTGCTCTTCTATTTCATAGCAGTTAAGAAACTCTTGGTCGTCTTTGTACACTAGCATGACTTTGTTGTTGTGATAACAATAGTACATTTTTTCAGGCTCCATTTCTTGGGCAATAATTTTGATTCCTTTTTCGTCAGGAAGGAGAGGATATCCCATTGATGAAATGTCGCAGATTCTGTTATTTAGACTCGGCGATATTGTAATAAGGATTTTTTGCGCATACAGTATAATGCGAATTGTATTTCATATTGACTTTGATTATTTTTTTGCCCAGTGCGAGGAGATTAGAAACCAGACATTAAAGACCAAGCCAGTTTGTGTTTGTATTTTCTCGGATCGTGGAGGAGATAGTGGAGCAATTGCGACTGCCAATTACATTGCAAGAAAGTATGGTGTAAAATCAGGCATGCCAATAAAGTTTGCAAAGGCAAGATTACGAGAAATTCCAGACTCGACGTTTTTGCCTGCTGATTTTGCATATTATTCAGAGATATCGCAAAAGGGAATGGAGATTATGAAGTCATATGCTGATGTATTCGAGTATGTGGGGCGAGACGAAGCATATTTGGATGTTACAAAAAGAACAGAAGGCAGCTTTGCAACAGCAATACATTTAGCACAACAGCTAAAAAACCAGATTCGCGCCGAGCTAAAAATGACATGTACTGTCGGAGTATCACAAAACAAGCTGGTATCCAAGATTGCATCAGGATTTAGAAAGCCGGACGGGTTGACCGTAGTCAAGCCGGAAAAAACAGTCGAGTTTTTGGCCCAGCTAAAGGTAGGCGACATTCCGGGAATTGGTAAGGCAACTGGGGAAAAATTTGATGAGCTAAACATCAAGACCATATCGGATTTGGCAGGACTCGATGTGTTTACCCTAAACAAGATGTTTGGCAAAAAAATTGCATCATACATGTACAATGCCGCAAGGGGAATTGATGACGATCCTGTGGCAGCTCGGGCACCGGCAGTACAATATTCCAGAATCATAACACTAAAACAGGATTCCAAGGATTTGGGTTTTCTAACAGACGCAATAGATGAAATCTGTTCAAACCTGCATGAAACAATACTCAAGCACAAAAAAATGTTCAAGTCTGTTGGAATCCAGTTTGTTCAGTCTGATTTATCAAACAAGACCAAATCAAAGATGCTCAAAAATCCCACGTCAAGCCGCGATGAGCTCAAAAAGACTGCAATCATACTATTACAGGAAGCACTAGTTGATCAAAACCAAAACGTGCGAAGACTTGGTGTACGAGTGTCCGAATTATCAGATGTTACCGGTCAGAGCTCAATTGAGAATTTTTTCTAGGCAGACAGTTTTTTGATTCTTTTTGTCTCTATTGCAGTTACTGCAAACAAGTAAGCAAAGAGCCATGGCAAAAACATTATCTCGCCTGCAATTCCATGAAATTCCTCAAACTCGACTGGATTTGTGGAAACCTTGAGCACAAAGAGAGATAGTGAAAATATTCTGATCATGTTTACAAAGATGGTTCCAGCTATTCCAATTGCAAAATACATTGCCTTTCTTTTTGGTGCAATGTTCATCCTTAGCAAAAACGCCATCATAACCAAAGAATAGATTATTACGGAATGTACACCCGCAGATGGCCAAAACACCTGCAGTGCCATAGAGCCATGATCACCCTTTAGAAACATCAGGTTGTTTCGCGCAATTGCAGTTCCTAGATCAAAGAACTTGATCACCTCGACATTTGCCTTGACAAAATACGGAACGATATACTGAAGTGGTCCCAAGGTATCATATGGGAAAAACGCATCTAGTGACAGAATTATTGCGCTTCCACACAGAAAGATTGGTCCTGCCGGCGCAATTCTAATCCAGCGTTTGCCAAATAGTATGGTAACTGCGGCAATCACAAATGCTGCCATTATCACAAAGTCCCAAAGCCACGTCCAAGAGTGAATCAGATTTACGTTGTAGAATTTTGCGCCATCTTGGATGTATTGCCTAAGGCCAAAGTCAAGGGATATCAAATATGCAAAGACAGCAGCTGCAAATGGTATTGTCATTAGGACTTGCCTTTGCGAGACAATTATTTTGACTCCAATTATCTCTGCTACGATAAAGGCCATGGCAAAAAGCCAGCCTCCCCGTCCTTGGTTCCAGCTCAGCGAAAACGAGTCTGGATTGTACACCAAAGCAAACAGAACGGGGCTAATTATGATAATAATAGCAAATGTTATGGATTTGTTTTGCAACACTGGTTGGAAATCCCGGATTGAATAAAAACTAATTATTTCTTCTTTATAGTGAGCGTCTTTTGGATCTCGTTCATTGAGCTGATGAATTTTTGCTTTGCCTCGTATTCATTTGAGACCTTGACAATTACCTCAGTTGATGACAGCAAGACGTCCTTTACTACTAATGGTGCGGATAATCCAAGTAATTCAGATAGAAAATCAAAGAGATTGTGGAATTTGGTCTGATTCTTGTACTGGTATTGGACTCGTCCGTCCTTGAATATGGGTTTTGGGTCAAGTGGTATTACCAATTCTGGCGACGTCATATCATTGATGAATCGCGCAGTGTCGGCCTTTATCGATGTGGATAGTTCCTCTTTTTTTGCCTCCAAGTTTGTCTTGGTCTTTTCCAGATTTGCCTGCTGGTCATCATATTCAGCTCCAATCATTTTTGCAAATGCAGACTCGGTTGGCTTTTTGAGTGGGATTTCGTGCAGCTTCATGTTTACTATTTTGAGTTCGTCTTCGATTTGCATTAGGTACTTTCTGTTTGCCTTGATTTGGCCGGCAAGTTCCTCAAGATAGGTAAAGTCAGACATTATACTATCACTGACTAAACTGGTGTACGACGTCCATCAAGGATTGCTTAAAGTCCTCAGTTGTGAGGCCCCATCTACCATATTCATCCTTATATCCGTCCCAGGCCTCCTCTGCCTCTCTTGCAACTTCGAGGATTTTTGGTCCAATTGCCTTGGAGTTGACTAGGATTGTGACGTTTGCTTGCTCTTTGTCCAGGATTGGAATCTTGACAAATATCATTCTGGAATCCTCAATGTTGAATCGCTCTTTGATTAGACGTTTGAGAATTTCTCTTTCCTTGATGTCAAAGTCGCCTTTGACCTTTACTAGTGCACAACAAGAGTCCTTTGGTCCCCCATAGTTGCGAATGTCAGTCTCGTCGATATCAAACAGTATTGCGTCTTGCTTTTTGTTGATGTTTTCTATAATGCTGTCCATGGTGTTGTGCTTGTTGCCAGTTAGTGTGTTTAGGTTCCACTGGTCTTCGTCTGGCAATACGGGTATGACCCATGGAATTGCAAACTTGGGTCGCTTGGTTGCAAGCCAGGTCCTATAGTTGGACATGTCCCATTCCGTTTCTCTTGCAAAGGATGAAATGAACATTGAGATTGCGTTTGCGGCAATTAGGTTCATGCCCTTGTAGTCCTTCCATCCGACCTCGTGCTCTTTTGGTAAATCATCAATGATAGATGGAATCTTTTCTACTCGTTTTTCGTACTTGTGGGCTACCTCTCTTAGTCGCTTGTTTGAAAATAGTATGGAACAGTCGGAATATTTTATCTGGTATTCCAAATTCATGACAATGTTAATAGCTGCGGCTTCCAATATGACTGGGTCCCAGCCAAACTCTGGTAACAATCCTAATGTCGCTATTGTTGCGTGTTCCTTGGTGTTGCTTCGAATAAATTCAATAAAAGAACATGCAAATGAACTTCCAGTTCCTCCACCCATTGCAAATGGAACAGTATAGCCTCGGACCTGTTCTGGCGATAATGCTGATAATTGTTTTCCAAAGTCCCACTTTTGTGTTACCTCATTTTTGAATCTGGATCGTCCCTCTGCCCAGTTTCTTGCGGCTCCTCCAGCACCATGGATTACGTGCTTGTCGCGCAAGGCAAACAGGTCTGGATATGATTGTAAAATTAAATTTGCAGCCCTTGGATCTAGGTCAACTAGTAGAGCCCTAGGAATTAGCGGGGTTTCACCACCAGTGTATGCGCCAGGGAATCTGAGTATGGTGCTTCCATATCTTTTTAGAATTCTAGATTCGTCCTTAGAGTCCTTTAGGACCGGCTTTAGTGGGTCGGCACCGACATCAAGTAACAACCTACGGTAGGATTCTGCTCCAAGGCCAATTCCACAGTGACCAAAGCAGGTCATCAGAACTGGTGCTGGCGGTAGTGGGGCGCTTGCTTGTGCCATACTATCCGTTTGCCTCTTGGAGTTTAACTTGGTCTACTAAACAAAATGAAGCGATTGCTTGATCGTTGTAGACATGTTTCATGAGTGGAATTACGCGTGAATGAATTTAACCATTAAGTATGATTTATCCGTAGTATACTAACTGTATAATCAGAAATAGTCCGTAATGGATTTCTGCTTTAGCATCTTTAGTATTGTTCCCTTGGATAGCCATTCGTTTTTGCTAATGCTCATATGTTTACAGGCAAGATCAATTCCCTGATCTAGTGTATCTACCATAACTGGTATTTTGCTCATTGCAGCTCGGACTGCCTCTCTGACCTGCCAGACTCCAACTGGTACTGCATATTCTGGCTGTATCTCTCGCAAAACCAAAACACCTGCCTGTCTTTTTTTCTTGGATAGGTATTCCGCCACACCTAGCTTTGCAGCAAAATATGCACCTGCAATGCTTGGATAATGGTCTATTCCGTTTGCATCTTCTGCATCTGATCCAAATCCAATTCGGCCTTGGTCTGTATGCCATGCTTCTTCCATTTCGTAAATCCATCTGTGTGGGAACAACAACACAGAGAACAGATTCCCCAAGTGCTCGTGCGTAAATACAAGGTACGAGTCTATCTGGGAATAGTCAAGAATTTCGTTTACCAGATTTTTTGATATCATGTCATCTGTTGCAGTAATGCTCCATCGAGTAGGAACTAGCTTGCGGTCTTTGCCAAACATTCCAATAGAAAAACATTTTTGAATTTTGGAGATTTCTATTCCGGAATTATACAATGCAAGTACTGCGTCTTCTGCCTTGAGGTCCCTGTCATAGTATGCTTTTTCGACGGGCTTTGATGTTGACATGCCGGAAAACTTTGCAGACTTTATCTCACCTATGGGGCCAAACGGTGCCGACTCGCCATCAATGAACGTAGTTGGCGTTGTGTTTTTGTAAAATGTAATTTCGGAGTCTGGTGTGTTGGATGACATTGCAAGCTCTTGCAGATTTTCTATGTATTTCCCCTGAGGATTATTCACAATAACATTTTGTGTTCCTCGAACTAGATTTAGTCTAAAGTTTACAATTTCCTCCAAGGATTTTCCAAGCCATCGCTCCGGTGCATCAAGCAGACTGGTATCCCCATGGATTGGTGGAACCATTGGACCTACTCCTACTTTTGGATAACCAAAAGAGCCAATAAACACAGATGGTGGACTGGAACCAGAAACAGAACTGGATGAGAACAGATTACCATATTTTGATAGATATTCGTTCCAGTTTTTTTCTATTGATTTGCGAATGTTAGCAGCTGTTGGCTCCACAAAATTATTGCTAAGAAGTTCTATTTAGAATCACTCATAAAACAAATGTTGACAGTAGATCACTGATGTTTATAAGTAAGAAATTTCTTACTATACTATGAAAGAAGTAAGCAAACTAAAAGCGGTCAACGTATCAGCGAAAGGACAAATTGCAATACCAGCAGATGTTAGAAAAATGTTAGGCATAAAGAAAGGAGACAGACTATTGCTCACCGCTGCAAGAAAGAAAATATTGATTGAGAAATCAGATGAAATTACAAAAAGAATTCAAGATGATCTCAGTTATTTAACAAAGATTTCAGAGAAGGCTGCCAAAAAATTATGGGATAATGAGGATGACAAGGTCTGGGATAAAATTTGAACAGGGAGAGATACTCCTAATCTCATTTCCATTTAGTGATCTTTCCACCACAAAAAGGCGTCCAGTCTTAGTGCTATCTAAAAAATCACATAATGATGAATCAGACGATTTTGTCTGCTGTGGCATCACATCTAATCTACAAAATAAGAAATTCTCCATAATACTAAGTTCAAGCGATTTACAACATGGAGAGATTCCAAAGACGTCAAGAATAAAATTTAACAAAATTTTTACATTAGAAAAAAGGTTAGCCATGAGGAAATTGGGACAGATAAATGAAAAAATGCTAAAAAAGATTCAAGAATCATTAATAGATTTGCTGGCATAGACAAAATGAGGATAGTTTCTTTTCTTCCAAGTGCCACTGAGCTTGTCTTTGAGCTTGGTGCAGGAGACGACTTGGTTGGCGTCACGCATGAATGCCTCTATCCAGAGCAGGCAAAGAAAAAACCTCGCGTGATCAGCTCCGTCTTTGATCCAGAAACCATGACCAACCGCCAAATTGACGACAAAATAACCGAGCTTGCAAAATCTGGCGCACCAATCTTTTTGGTGCATGAGGACAATATCAAAAATGCAAAACCCGACATCATAATTGGCCAGGGAATCTGCACAGTTTGTTCCGCATACACCAATGAGGTAAATCGAGCACTGGAAATTTTAGAAAAACGACCAGACATAGAGGTAATTGACACTCATAATATCGAAGACATTTTGAATAGCGTCATAACAATTGCAAAAAAGATAGGCAGAGAACAACAAGGGATACAGCTAGTAAAATCATTGCAAAAGAGAATCAATTTTGTAAAAAACCAAAACCATTCTGCCAGGCCCAAGGTATTGTGCATAGAGTGAATAGAACCATTTTTCACATCAGGCCATTGGGTTCCGCAAATGGTGGAAATTGCAGGTGGTGCAAACCTAGTCAGCCACAGAGGCGAGCATTCAAGAAAAATGACACTAGACGAAGTCATAGTGGCAGACCCAGACATCATAGTAATGATGCCGTGCGGATTTGATACAAAGAGAACCGTCTCCGAATGCACCACAACCCTACAAAACAATCCAAGATGGCAAGACCTCAGAGCGGTAAAATCAGGCAACCTTTACGCAGTTGATGCAAACTCGTATTTTTCCAAGCCAAGCATTAGAACCATAACCGGAATAGAGATCCTAGCAAAGATAATCCATCCAGAAAGATTTACTACGCTAGATACGCCAGCAGGCGCATTCTCCCAAGTCTAGTCTTGGGCGTAATCATCATCAGACTCGAGGGTCTTCCTTGACGGCCTAGTCGGCACAAAAAGTATAGTCATGTTTTGGAATAATCAGAGTCCAGCTAATATCGAATCTGGAGCAAAAAAGTCATACTCCAAGTAATTTTTTGCAAACCAAATTCGCCTGGATATTAACTGGAGGTTTGTCCACATACAACACACAGGATCTGATATCAAACCGCACCCATACTAAACCAGAATGGCCTGAATCCAGCCTCCTTTGGTCCTATCCCGTGGCTTCCTGTCTTTATGATTCAGGCAGTTCTAATTCTTAATCCTGCATTCTGCCACAAGCGACTTGTTTGTGGTATACAACACATAGCCCAGAATTGCAATTGACGCAATTCTCATCGGAATTTCATATGCAGTCAAAAATGCAGTGGCCGTTCCGCCTATTGTGCCAAATGTAGAGATTACTGCAAATCCGACAGGACCGCAACTGCATGCTCCGGCAGACGCTCCAATGAATGAGCCAATAAAGCTCCCGCCTACTTTGCGTGCCTTGTTTTGTAGCATTTTGATCCTATACACGTTCATTGGTATTACCAAGCCAGACAGAACAGATAGAACCACAATCAGAACAAAGCCAAGAACTCTATCATCTGGAACATACAGAACAAGGTACGGCTCGTAAAAGAGATACTCTGATAAAGCAGACACCAAAAAAAACAAGGCGACAAAGACTAGGCCTGCCAGTCCGACATAACCATAATTTGAAAATACCAGCCTTAGCGAGTTTGCCATTTTCAGCTTTGCATTTGATCGAGTTAAAAAGATTCTTCCAGATTATTTTTTCTTGAACAGTCGTGCAATCATTCTAGGAATAGAATCAAGCGGGCAACTATCACAAGAGACCTTGTCGGTTCTGTCTTCCATGATATGATATAGCATTCATGCCATATAAGAAATTCTCAAAAAGACAATCCTAAATATCAAAACTCCTCTCTCACCATAATGCTGGATAAAATCATAACAGGATTTTTTGTTGCAGTCCTAGGCACATTGTGGTTTTTTACCACAAAGTGCGAGATTCCACATCCATACAGACTAGTCATATACGACAGGCTTGGAAAGCAGGTCAGCTTAGATCTGAGAACCATCTTTAACACCCATACAGCCGCGATTAGCTTTGCCAAGCACTATCGAGTCTTGTTTCCCCAGTACGACTTTGTTCTAGAATCAGGCATTCCCCAGCTAAGGCGCAAATTTTTGTTGCATCAGAAATAATGCATCTTCATGTGGTTTTGCAGCAAGACCTCGTACGGCGTGACATAGCCGCAATGACTGCACGAGAACATTGAATTTGCAGGCTTTGCCTTTTTGATAGGCCCCTCATGAAGATATTTTATTATGATTACCTCTTCTTTTGGCAATACCCCATAGTTGGCAGTCTCGCCAGTTGAGGCAAAAAACTCCTTTATTGCCTTGACCACATGCTCCGAGTCCAGCCTCTTGCCATCCATTGTAGAAAGCATGAATTCATGCAGCTTCAGCGTAGGAATGACGCCTAGCCAGTCAGAGACATATACTGCCATTTCCTGCATGATATGTTCTGCCTCTCGGCAGTCTATTGTGATCATAAAACCAACTATCATCACGGCGTATTTTTAGATGTGCTTTTACCAATTTCCAGAACTTAAGGATTACTGAGAAGTCCTGTCAAAGCGCTAAATACAAAATCATACACCAGATGGGATGGATGGCAACGAATCTGATTGTATGTTCTGCTCTGCTGAGCCTTTTTGTAATTGCAGGAACTATTTTGCCAAGCTTTGCAGATGAGATCAAAGCAACTGAGCAGATCAAGAAAAATCCCGTAATGATGGAGATGCTCAAAAAAATTGAATTATCAAAAAAGATCCTAGCTCAAATGCAGGAAGGAAAAACAATCGATAACACCAAGGCTATTCAGATGCAGGAATTACGCAACCAGGTAAAGGTAAGCCTAGCAGAACAAGTAAACAGGATGAATAAGGATTATGAGCAGTACAATTCCCAAAACGCATTTGCAAAATTTGTTGCAGAAAAGCCAGGACATATCCAGCCAATTTATCAGGAAATGTTCTCATACCACCAGGAAAAGGTAAACCAGGCAAAATCAGAATACAACAAGGTTCTCTCCTCTGGAGGAAAAACCAAGGATGCATGGGATGTATACTACAAGCATTCTGCAACAAACAGAGTCAAGCTGATTCAGCTAAACAAGGATCTTTCCATCAAATACGGAAATGCCGATGCATCCATACAGAACACCTTTGATGAAAATGGCAAGCTGCCCAGAACTAGTGACTAGTCTTGCCAGATAGCCTGTGGTGCAGATAGAACCTAAAGAGAACTACCGAACCCAGCAAAACAATAGATGATATCACAAATGTCATGGCATAATCAAATGTTATAGCCACAAAGCCGGCAGTCAATGCGCCTCCAAAGACGCCCATTCCAATCATGGAGCTATTCACGCCAAGGTACGTGCCTTCAAAGCCCTTTGGTATTGCCTTGAAGAGCAAAACCGAGTTTGCCGTGATAAATATGGAAAATCCAACCACCATTAGGCATATTGATAATATTGCAAACGACAAGAGCATCTGCCCAGAAAAGACGCTGATCAAAAACGCCGCAATCAATACACCAATTACTCTTGGCAGATATGCCAGAATTGTTGATTTTTCCTCGCCGAATTTTGATATGATTTTTGGTACAACAAAAAAGATTGCGGCCATAGTGCATGTCTGGATCAAATACAGAGTAAACACAGT
>CAYYBJ010000032.1:0-13830 GCA_964470325.1 uncultured Candidatus Nitrosotenuis sp.
ATTCCGGCAGTCGCAATACTAGTTGTTGCATGTCCATGTGCGCTAGGCCTTGCAACACCAACTGCAGTAATGGTTGGAATGGGAAAAGGTGCCTCACATGGAGTCCTCTTCAAGAGCGGTGAAGCGTTAGAAATGTTAGGCAAGATAAACACCATAGTGTTTGATAAAACTGGCACGCTGACAGAGGGAAAACCACAGGTCACCGATGTTGTATCTGTGGACGAATCATATTCAAATGAGAAAATATTGGAGCTTGCCTGCATTGCAGAGAAAAATTCAGAGCATCCACTTGCACGGGCAATCTTATCACAAGCAAAAGGGGATATTCCAAATCTTGATGATTTTGGTATAATTCCTGGCAAGGGTGCCAAGGCCGTACACAACAACCAGACAATACTGGTTGGCAGTCCCGGATTGTTTGCAGAGCGAGGCATGTTGGAACCCAAGGCAGTATCTGACTTGCAGGAACAAGGCAAAACCGCAGTTCTGGTTTCGGTTGACTCTAAGGTAATTGGCGTAATTGGAATGCTGGATACGCCAAGAAAGGAAGCAAGGGACGTAGTTTCTAATCTTGGCAAAAGGGGAATCTCTGCAGTAATGCTTACTGGCGATAATCAGAAAACCGCAGAGACAATAGCATCCAAAATAGGAATAAATCAGGTCTTTGCAAATGTCTTGCCGTCGGAGAAGGCAGACATCATAGCAAAGCTGCAAAAGGATGGCGCAAAGATTGCGATGGTTGGAGACGGAATAAACGATGCAGCTGCTTTGGCCGTAGCTGACGTTGGAATTGCAATTGGCTCTGGAACAGATGTTGCACTAGAGGCTGGCAAAATTGTTTTGCTGCGAGCCGATCTTGGCGTGTTGATATCATCACTGGAAATATCCAAAAAGACCATTTCCAAGATAAAGCAGAATCTAGTCTATGCATTTTTGTACAATATTGGGCTGATTCCAATAGCCGGCCTTGGGCTTTTGTATCCTACCATAGCGGGTTTGGCAATGGCGGCAAGCTCGGTTTCTGTTACTGGAAGCTCACTAATGTTGAAAAAATGGAATCCTAAATCCTGACTACGGGTTCGAATTTCATTGGGCCTACACATGATGCGGGGAATAGTATGTCTGTAGTTTTTTAGGCATATCTTTCATAGCTAATTTTCATCATTATGTTATTTGTATGCATTATGGGGCAAAACTGCCCCCATTTTGTTCCTAATTACGCACGACCCCCCCACCATGCTATTTCATACACAAAATGGTGGACTGGGAGGGAATTGAACTCTCGACTTCTGCATTGCGAATGCAGCGCTATACCACTAAGCCACCAGCCCTAAACATCAAAAAACACCGCTCTATTTCTACTCTAACAAATCATTATCTTGAACTAATCCAAACCATATCATAATTGAGCAAGATAAAAGACCAAAACTTGGCCGCACAAGGAAAAACCCAATACGAATGGGCAAGGGACAACATGAAGATCCTAACTCGTGCAGTGTCCAAGATAAAATCAAAACCACTCCAAAACACGACGCTTGGCATCTGCCTGCAGATAACAAAAGAAACCGCGGTATTGTTGATGGGTCTAAAACAGCTTGGAGCAAATATCGTGTGCTGCGGAGGAAACCCACTTACTACACAAGACGATGTTGCAGCCTTTCTGGATTCACAGGGAATCAAAATCTATGCTTGGTCCGGCCAGACAAGATCAGAGTATGATTGGTGCCAAAATCAAGTGTTGCAGCACAAACCAGACATCATAACCGACGACGGCGGTGATCTTAACATAAAGGCCAACAAAACAAGACTCAGAGTTTTTGGGGCCACAGAAGAAACCACAACGGGAATCACAAGATATCAATCAATGCAAAAGAAGGGCAGATTGCGCTACCCCGTCATTGCAGTGAATAACGCAAGAACAAAGATGATATTTGATAATCAATACGGCACAGGCCAGTCCACAATTGATGGATTTTTGCAGGCAATGAATCTGCTTTTTGCATCAAAGAGAATAGTAATTGCAGGATACGGCTGGCTTGGAAAAGGTGTGGCAAAAAAATGCCAAGGAATGGGAGCAAAATGTATCATAACCGAAATTGATCCAATCAAGGCACTTGAAGCCCACATGGACGGCTTGCAGGTAATGCCGATGAGCCAGGCTGCAAAGATTGGCGATATTTTCATCACCTGTACAGGCATGCGTGACATCATAACCAAATCCCATCTGTTATCAATGAAGGACGGCGCCATCGTTGGCAATGTGGGCCATTTCGATGTGGAAATTGACGCAAAATTCCTCCTATCACAAAAAACACGACAAGTCAGGAAAAATCTTGATGAGTGTATTCTGCCGAACAGAAAAAAAATCTATCTGGTCAGCAAAGGCAGAGTGGCAAACCTAATTGCATCAGAGGGCCATCCGCCAGAAATCATGGCATTGTCATTTTCAAACCAGCTATACTCTATTTTGTATATTCTAAAGCATCACAAAAAGCTGCAAAACAAAGTCTATCCAGTTCCAAAAGAAATTGACAATCAGATAGCGCAAGATGCACTGGATTCAGCAAGTATCAAAATAGACAGGCTGAGCAAAAAACAGATCCAGTATCAGACCAGCTGGTAATCAAAGAATAATAGCCCGACCATACCGAATAATCGTAATTGACAGTCGACTGCGTTATTGTGGATGCAAAAGCCATTACGCCAAAGGGAATGATAGAGCGAAACATTGTGATCAATGACGGACAAATCTCAGACTTTACAACCGACATTCCATCGTGCGACAAAAAAATCCAAGCAAAGGGCCTAGTTGCAATCCCTGGACTAATTGACACACACGTCCACTATGGAGTTTATTCCCCAATAGAGGAAGCCGCAAAAACGGAATCTCGGGCAGCTGCACTGGGTGGAGTCACTACAATGATGAGAATGCTAAGACTGGGACGCTCTTACAAAAGATTTCTCCAGGATCATCTAGTAGCATCAAAGGCAAATCATTATGTCGATTATACGATACACGCCACAATTTTTGATGAAAAGCAGGCAGACGAAATGCAATATTGCGCAGAGACTGGAATCACATCGTTCAAAATTTACATGAATTTGGGAGGCGAAGTGGGCCACGTCTACATGGACATGGACCCAGGCTCATCCACACTATTTGATGCCCACGTCCAACTGGAACCAAGCACAATCCAAAAGGTATGCCAAAATGCCGCCAAGCTTGACTGTCCAGTCCTAGTCCATGCAGAAGACTATCAAATGTGCGAGTGCGGAATCAAAAAGGCAAAGCAAGACCACAAGGATGGATTGGCAGCATGGTCGCAAAGCAGGCCGCCAGATTCTGAGGCAAAAAGCATCCAAAAGGTTTGCGAAATAGCACGACAATACAATACCACAATCTATTTTGTGCACATTGGCTCTGCAACTGCACTAGATACAATACAGCAAGAGCGAAAAAAAGGAACCAAGATTTTCATCGAGACCTGTCCACACTATCTAACACTATCATACGAAAAGCAAAACGGATACTTGGCCAAAGTAATGCCGCCAATCAGGACAAAATCAGATAATGATGCCATCTGGTCTGCAATGGCATCTGGTGTAATAGACACAATAGGAACAGATCATGTCGCAAATCGGCTAAAGCTCAAAGTAGGAACCGATGTCTGGTCTTCACTTGCAGGCTTTCCAGGAATTGGAACCGCACTGCCTATTTTATTATCAGAAGGAGTAAACCAAAACAAGCTAAACCTGCAACAGCTGGTACATCTGACTAGTGGCAATGCAGCCCAAATCTTTGGTATGAAAAACAAGGGTTCTCTGCAAAAAGGATTTGATGCAGACATTGTTCTAGTTGATCTGAAAAAAGAGCAAACTGTCAGCTCTGATTTCTTTGACGCATTCTCTGATTATATTGTATATGAGGGATGGAAGCTAAAGGGTTGGCCCATAACAACTATGGTTCGAGGTAAGCTAGTAACAGAAGACATGCAACTGGTAGGCAAGCTAGGCCACGGCAAGCTAGTGGACAGGACTAAATGATTTCGAATTTGCCGTTCTCTTTAGCCTTGTAAATTACGTCGGGTCTTCGCGCAAAGATTCCAGCCTCGACTACGCCCGGAATCTGCTTTATTTTGAGTCCAAGTGAGCCTGGATTTTTGATAGTTCCAAAATCGCAATCATAAATGATGTTGCCATTTTCAGTAATGAATGGATAGCCACGCTCTATGGTTCTGATTTCTGGTTTTCCACCAATCTTTTTGATAAATTTTCTAACCGTGTTTCTTGCAAATGGGTGGACTTCAACAGGTACGGTTCTGGTAAAATTTTTGACAAACTTGGATTCGTCTGCCATTATCACGACTTTACCAGCAGATGAAATCAGAATGTTTTCCCGTAATAGTGCCCCACCGCCACCTTTAATCAGATATTTCTTGGAATCAATTTGGTCTGCCCCATCAAACACAATATCGATTTTCTCAATCTGGTCTGCAGAAATCAAATGAATTCCTGCCTGCTCTGCAATTAGTTTTATCTGCAGAGATGTAGGCACACCGCTGATGTTTAGCTTTTTCTTTTTGATGTGTTTTCCAAGTTCTTTTACAAATGCAGTTGCTGCCCGGCCACTGCCTAGGCCCAAAACAGAATTGTTCTTGACAAATTTGAGTGCGTCCTTGGATAATGCCGCAATGGCATCATCGTATGACAATTACTCTACCTCGGCCTGCTCTAGCTTCGATAGGGTCTTCATTATTTCGCGTTTGATAGAATCTAAATCGTCTTCGTCGTCTTCTACTTCTTCCGGCTCTGGCAGGTTTACCTTTGGCTTTTTCTTTTCTGATTCCTTGAATTCCAGCTTTGGCGGCTCTGACTTTACTTTTTGCTCAATGTCAATTGGTTCTGTTATGAATGGTTTTACAATTTCCGGCTGGACTGTCTGCGTTACTTGTTGAATGATCTCCTGCTTGGTCTCTATTACTGGAATTATTTCGGGGGCATGGATGATTTCTGCCATGGTCTGAACCTTGATTTCCGGTGTATCTACTGGCTGCTCTATTCTAGTCTCAATTTCTACTGGGGGAATTGGCGTATCTGGAATTTCAGTCAGTGTTGTAAATTCAATTCTTTTTCCCGGTTTGGCAAATGACTTGATTAGTTCCTCAATGTTTTGCGTGGTGGTAATTTCCTGTTTTTGTATGATTGGTTTTTCTACCTTGATCTCTTCTTTTACTTCTTTTACCTTTGGCTTTTCCAGTTGTACAGTCTGGGCAATCTGAATCTTTGATGAAATGTCTGCCAGTCTCTTGTCCAGCGCGGATAGTTTTTGGTCCATGAGTGTCATCAGGCCATCGCCTAATGGGCCCAAATCTGGATACTTGGACGCTGCCTCTAGTTTCTCAATTTTAGCTAAAATTACGCCAAGCTGGTACTGGTATCTTGATAATAATTTGTCAACTTGAACCTTGGTAAGGGTGGTCGGCTCGCCGTATAATCGCGATATTGTTTTTTGTAAAATCTCTTTTTCAATTCGTAGTGTTTCAATTTGTGCCCGAATGTGAGAATTGGCACCCATGAGTGGAACCTTGTTTTTGCCTTTAGGAAATTTGGAAATTGTTGCAGCGGTTGCAGCGCCTGCAATAGAGCTAAGAACTAGTGCTAGTTCCATTTAGGCGTACCATTTGATCCAAGAATATTTTCTAATTCTTGCATCTGGAAAGCCACAGCTTGAACATCTGTGATGTCTTTTATGATACGAGTTTTTGCCACATCTTCTGCATCGAATGTGGGGTTTTTTTCTTGTAAAAAGCCCCATCGAGGGAGTTCCACGACCCATAAATCAGACACCACTTATGCCGGTGGTGGAGATATCATTACTACGTTATCTCCACGCACAACAATGGTTCCTATGCTTTTTGCCTCGCCATCAGAAGGGATCTCCTCTGAGCTGTCGAGTAGCAGATTCATGTGTTGATCAAAGCCTCGAAGGTTACCACGAATGGTTTTTCCGCCTTTGAGCTTGATTAGAACTACCTTGTCTATGCTTTCGTCCAGTACTTTTACTGCCATGTCAACTGACATTTAATTCACTTATTGACTCCCCTATGCTGTTAATATATTAAAGTTTCAGTGGTGAACAATAGGGTTTTAGTCAGTGTATCAACTTTGACACTGTTTTTGCAAGATTTGCTGTTATCTCGCAAAAAATTTCTCGTCCTGCTTTTTTGCTAGATATAGTTGGGTCTCCCCAAATTCCGTTTCTTGTTGCCTTGATGAATTGACGTGATGCAAGTTTTGAAATTTTGAGTCTTTGCTGTGGTGTCATGTTTTTTGTAGATAATCCCTTTCTCACAAGCTTCATCTTTGTTTTGTTTGATAATGCTAACATGAGTGATGTTTCCACAAACCCGGCATGATCAAATTCTCTATCCATAAATCTCCAATATGAGAACACGAAAACCTTGGTTTTGCCCTTGGTAACTTTGGCAATTTTGCCAGAAATTGACTTTAACGCATTTTGGTTACCATGATGCCCATTCAAAATCACAATTTTGTGTATGTTGTTTTGGCCCAGAGACACACAAAGATCCACCAAATAGTTCTGTAGGGTCTTGTCTTTAATGCTGAAATTAACAAATGGCGCATGCTCAAATGACACCCCATATTGGATGGTTGGGCAAAGCAGCATCTTGCATTTTTTGGCAAGATTCCTTGCTACCTCTGTTACAATATCGGAATCAGTAGAGATTGGCAGGTGCGGTCCGTGCTGCTCTAGTGAGCCTATGGGTATTATTGCAGATTTTGATCTAATTTTGCGAATTACGGGATCGGAAAGATTCCTAATCTCTGTCATTTTGTGTAGACTTTTCTCCAAGAGACCTCTAGCTTTCCTTCAAGGTGCATCTTGACTGCCTTTAGCAATGTTTGCGCTTCTAGTTCCTGGCCCTTTCTCTTTATGGTCTCTAGCGTATCAGAGGAATCAACCTTGAACGAGTCCTGGAAAATGATTGGTCCCTGGTCTAGCTCCTCTGTGACATAATGCGCGGTGACTCCGACAATTTTTGCGCCCCGCTCAAAGGCTTGCGCATATGCAAACGCACCTGGAAATGCCGGAAGCAGTGATGGATGTATGTTGATTATTCTGTGTGGGTATCGCCACACAAAGTTTGGAGTCATTATTCTCATGTATCTTGCCAGTACAACCAAATCAATGTCGTATTTTTTTGCCACTTCGATTAGGTGGTCTTCTGCCTTTTGCTGGTCTTTTTCATCAACTAGTACAAATGGAATTCCTACTTTTTTTGCCATTGGTTCCAGTGTTCTTTCTGTACCTACTATTACGCTGATTTTGCCCTTTAGCTGATTTCTGGCAGCAATCAGCGCTTCTAGGCAATGTGGTTCTTTTGTCACAAAGACTGCAATGTTTTTGTGCGAATTGATCTCATGGTACACGCTGACTTCCATTGCAAGATGCTTTCCCAAGTCCTGGAGTTCTTTATCGAACTTTTTCACATCAATTTCCTTGGAAAATGATGCCTCTAGGTGCATGCCAAAGAGGCCCTTGATCACATTCTGGTTTATCTTTTCAATGTTGCCTTGTTTTTGGAAAATCAAATTTGTAAATGCCGCAACCACTCCTTCGCGGTCTTTGCCCACAACCGTAATTCCTATTCGGATTTTTTTCATGGAGTTGTCTTGCAAATTCACTTTATTAACCTAGACGCCGAGCCTGAGAAAAATCAAAGATGGTGCGGGAGGTGGGATTTGAACCCACGAACCCCTAAGAGATAAGGGCCTAAACCTTACGCCGTTGACCGGGCTTGGCGACCCCCGCATCAATGCTCAAATTTCACACAAACTTATTGCTTACCATTGCGCACAAAAGATCGGTTCCTAAAAATTAAAGGTCAATAAAGTCATGTCCTGCTAAAATTCATCATAAAGTCATGTGGCCTGTATGCCGGGCTTGCCACCGCTTTTTCCATAATCGGTTTGTTTCCAATATTTGGAGAATATCTACCAGAGCCCTACATAATTGGCAATCCACTGGAGGTAAGCGGAATTTCTCTAGAGCATGTGGCAGGCCACATTGTATTTGGCCTAATTGCCGGTGCTGTATCTCTGAGTATTAGATATGTGGTACTGGCAGGATTATTTCCAATAGCGCTGGATGCAGATCACCTAATTCAGTTTCTAAACTTGGAGGCGATCCCAAGGATGGGCCATTCATTTGTCTTTGCTATTATATCAGTTCCAATCATGATGTATTTTCTAGGAAAAAAGGACTATCGATTAGGCACAATATCACTTGCCGCTGTTTTGATCCATGTTTCCTTTGACATATTGCTATCAAGAGATCTTGGTAGCTCATTTCCATTGTTGATCCCGTTTTTGGGCAAAACCGTCTTTCTGATTGATTATGACTGGGTTTTGTTTTTGACTGCAGCCATCATAATTGTGGCAACTGGTACGTTTTTTGCAAAAAAGACAGTCAACAAAGCACAAATCTAACCATCCAAATCAAAAATCAATGGGCAAGCTCTTTGGAACAAATGGAGTCCGAGGTGTCTTTGGCAAGGACTTTACACTAGAATTTGTCCATGATCTGACATTATCGCTTGCTGTTTATTTCAAAAAAGGTCCAATTCTAGTAGGCTATGACGGACGCGATTCCAGCGTTGTTGTGGCCAAAGTAGTATGTTCCACTCTGAATTATTGCGGCCTGGACTGTAATTTGGGAGGGCTAGTCCCAACCCCTGCACTGGAATATGCAACAAAAAAGCTTGGATATTCCGGCGGAATAATGATTACTGCGTCTCACAATCCTCCCCAATACAACGGAATCAAGCCAGTTGCCAAAGACGGAGTGGAAATATCGCGAGAAGATGAGGCAAAAATCGAAAAGATCTATTTTGAAAAAAAATGGCCAAAATTCGCAAAAATTGGCAAAACAGGAACAGAATCAAGAGTGATTTTGACCTATGTCTCTGGAATAAAATCACAGGTAAATTGGAAAAAAATTAGATCAAAAAAATTCAAAGTAGCGCTAGACCTTGGAAATGGCGCACAGGCAGTTGCCGCGCCAGTATTGTGCAAAGAATTAGGATGTAAAACATTTCTGATTAATGAAAAAGTGGATGGCCGATTCCCAGGAAGGGGCTCAGAGCCTACGCCACAAAACCTGCAAAAGCTAACCAGTCTAGTTCGCAAAAACAAGGCAGCACTTGGAATTGCATTTGATGGCGACGGAGACAGAAGCATTTTCTGCGATGATCAAGGAAAAATTCTTACAGGTGACAAATCCGCATTGTTGCTGTCAAATCATATTCTACGCAAACATCCAAGATCAAAAATTGTTACCTGTCTTAATTCAAGCTCGGCAATTGAAACGCTGGCGGCAAAAACAAAATCCAAAGTGATCCGCACCAAGGTTGGAAGCGTCGAAGTATCTAGAAAAATGGTGCCTCAAAAAGCCCTAATTGGATTTGAGGAAAATGGCGGATTCATGTATGGCAAGCATAACCAAGTGCGGGACGGATGCATGACACTAGCTCTTGCATTAGACCTACTTGCAAGCTCCAACTCTACTATTACAAAAGAGCTGGAAAAAATTCCAAAAACCTACACCACAAAGGACAAGGTTGCTTGCACCAAAGACCAAGCAAAAAAAATCATCAATGCTCTAAAAAAAGAGCACAAAAATTATGACGCAACCGACGGCATCAAAATTATCATCGATGATAGAAACTGGGTGATGATTCGACCAAGCGGAACCGAGCCAATAGCTAGAATCTATGCAGAGGCCGACTCGGAACTACGACTTGAGCAAACAATGTCAAGATATCTCAAAAAAGTAAAGTCTGTGCTTGGCAACTGATAACACTAATAAGGCGATTCTAATCGACTGAAGGAATGGAGATGATCCCTACGGGTGATTTAATTGGGTAAAGCTTACTATGTAAAATTCGAGACACCAGCTGATCTTGTTAATCCAATTCTGGAAGCAGTCAGAGTTGCATCAAGCAGCGGTAAGGTACGTAAAGGCACCAATGAGGCAACAAAGGCAATTGAGCGCGGGATAAGCAAACTCATCGTTATTGCAGAAGATGTAGAGCCACCAGAGGTGGTAGCACATCTTCCAATTATCTGTGAAGAGCAAAATGCCGCATATGCATTTGTACCATCAAAGCAAGAACTAGGCAAGGCACTAGGCATTGATGTAACCTCTGCAGCAGCTGCAATTTTAGATGCCGGCGACGCAAACCACATTGTCGACGAAGTAGTAGCTTCAATTAAGAAACTTAAAGGTGGCAATTAGTGAGTACTCCCCAAACTGATGAAGTAGTGCCAGCCGAAGTAATACAAATTGTTGGCAAGACCGGCATCGCAGGGGAAATCACTCAAGTGCGCGTCAAAGTTCTTGGAGGCCGCGACAAGGGTCGAGTCTTGACAAGAAATGTCAAGGGTTCCGTACGCATGTCTGATACGCTGATGCTTCGAGAAACAGAACGCGAGGCAAAAAAAATTAGGTGATTAAATGAGTCTAATCGTTAAACCATGCAGTTTTTGTGACAGACCCGTATCAAAAGGATCAGGTACAATGTTAGTCAAAAATGACGGCACAGTCCTGTGGTTCTGCTCACCAAAATGCAAAAAGAACATGCTGGTATTGAAGCGAGATCCAAGAACTCTCAAGTGGACCAAAAAATACCAAAAGGGCGGAATTATCAAGAAATAATTTCTGAATCAAATTGACAGAACAAACCTTATTCATAGTAAAGCCAGACGCAGTAGCACGAAAACTGGTGGGCCAAATCATTGCAAGATTTGAAACCAAGGGATTCAAGATTCTAAAACTCAAAATGTTCACATTCACAAAGGCACAAGCCCAAGAGTTCTATGCAGTACACAATACCAAGCCATTTTTTGGCGAGCTAGTCGACTTTATCACATCTGGTCCAGTAGTTGTTGCAGTTATTGAAGGGAATAATGCTGTTGCTACAACTCGAATTCTAGTTGGCGCCACAAAATCCTACGAGGCAGCCCCAGGCTCAATTCGAGGCGATTTCGGCCTAGGCATATCTGATAATATTATTCACGCATCAGATTCCAAGGAAAATTTTGAAAAGGAAGCAAAGGTAGTGTTCGAGTGAGCGGGCCTTGCGAATTCGACAGCCAATTGTGGCAGTTCTAGGCCACGTAGATTCTGGCAAGACATCATTATTAGATAAAATTCGTGGAACCGGCGTCCAAGGCCGAGAGGCAGGCGGAATCACGCAACACATTGGCGCAAGCTTTCTTCCATCCGATACCATAAAGCAAATGTGCGGACAGCTAGCAGAAAAACTCACAAAAACAGAACAAGATGTCCCAGGCCTTTTGGTAATTGATACTCCAGGACACGAAGTATTTACAAATCTTCGAACCCGTGGAGGATCTGCAGCAGACATTGCTATACTAGTAGTTGACGCAAATCGAGGATTCCAACCCCAAACAAACGAGTCACTCAAAATCCTGCAGGCAAGAAAGGTCCCATTTGTTGTAGCACTAAACAAAGTCGACATGATTTCTGGCTGGCGTCCTGCAGACACGCCGTACATTTCACTGGCAATAAAAAAGCAAGATCAGTTCATACAAACAACACTTGATGAGCAGATCTACAATGTTGTTGGAACTCTGTCGATTCTTGGATTCCAATCCGAAGCGTTCTATCGAGTTAAAGACTTTGGAAAAGAAGTATCAATTGTTCCAGTCAGTGCAAGGACTGGCGTCGGCATTCCAGAGCTATTGACAGTGCTTGTGGGCCTAACACAGCAATACATGCAAAAAAGACTAGAACAGAAAGAAAAACAAAGCCGTGGAATCATACTAGAAGTAAACGACGAAGTCGGCCTTGGCACAACAGCAAACATGATCCTAATTGATGGACAAATCAAAAAAAGCGATTTTGTGGTTGTCGCAAAGCGAGACTCGGTTGTTGTGATAAAGCCAAAGGCGTTGTTATTGCCAAAGCCTCTTGATGAGATGCGTGATCCACGAGACAAATTCAAGCCAGTAGATGAAGTAATTGCAGCTGCTGGAATCAAGATTGCCTCACCAGATTTGGAGGGAGTCTTGCCTGGAAGTACCGTCTATGTAACTAACAATGAATCCCAAATTGACGAATTCAAAAAGACAATCGAGTCTGAAATGAAATCAGTCTTTATCGATACCCAGACAAACGGAATAATCCTCAAATGCGATACTATAGGATCACTTGAGGCAATCACCGAGATGCTTAGGCGCCAGCAAATTCCAGTCGCAAAGGCCGACATTGGTCACATAAACAGACGTGACGTAATGGAGGCAAAGGCAATCAAAGAAAACGACAGACACCTTGGCGTAATCTTGGCATTCAATGTCCGGACTCTACCCGATGCACAGGAAGAAGCCGACAATTACCACATCAAAATCTTCAATGATCAGGTAATCTATAGTCTCATTGACAATTACACACTATGGGTTGATGACGACAAGGCAAATGAGGAAAATGCGGTATTCTCAGAGCTCACACCTATCTGCAAGTTCACATTTCTTAAGGGATTCATCTTTAGAAATAGTAACCCAGCAGTGTTTGGCATACGAGTAGATGTTGGGACAGTAAAACAAAAAATCCAAATCATGACTAGTGCCGGCAAAAAAATTGGCAAAATTCACCAGCTTCAAGACGGCAAAAAATCCATAGATTCCGCAACACAGGGTCAAGAGGTTGCCTGCTCTATCCAAGATGTAACAATAGGCAGGCAAATTTCAGAAGAAGACGTGTTTTATTCAATGCCAAATTCACGTGAGGCAAAAACAATATTGGAAAAATTCCTCTACAAGCTTAGTCCGGAACAACAAGCAGTCTTTAATGAAATTGTAGCGTTGCAGCGAGCAAAAGACGCATCGTACGGTTACGTATGATATTTCTTGGCAATCATGTGGATTCCGGGCTCGCCTACTGCTCCAATCATTTTGTCTACTTGCTTGCCATCCTTGAACATGATAAATGTCGGAATTGACTGAACGCCAAACTTGAGTGAGATGTCTTGGTTTTGGTCAACGTTTACTCGAGCAAACTTGATGTGGCGATATTTCTTTGCCATTCTATCAAATACTGGGTGCATCATCTTGCATGGGCCGCACCACTCTGCCCAAAAATCAACTAGGACTAGTCCCTTCGATGTGACAGAATCAAAGTTTGCAGAATTTAGATCAATTACCTGAACCTGGCTTTGCGCAATGGATTCTTGTTGCTGAGCAATCATTTCTGCTAGCTTTTTCTGCTTTATTTTTTCCAGTTCCGGATCTTCCACGATTTTCTAGTTTTCTTGAAATATTAATTTCTACAGATCAAGCAAATATCGCATGTATGTGGTATTTTCTTGCCTTATCTCCATGTCGTGAAATGTCGGCGCCTTTATCTCGACTTTAAAGTGATGCTTTTTGATATCAATTTTTTCGCCCCTTAGTTTTGCAGTAATTTGGTATTGGGAATTTTTTTCAACCATTACTGTGATTGTCTTTGCGGCAAATCCATCCGTTATGGTCAAAATTATGAGTTCTTCAAGCCAGTTATACAGCAGATATCGAAGGTCCTTGCCTGATACGACGAGTGTTTTTTCCTCTTTTTCCTCTATAACATTTGTATCAAGCATTGTCTCTATTACTGATTTTGCTGCGACAACAAACGCCTCATCTAGTGTTGAGGCATTTACTTCAAAAATTGCATCGGTCGCATGTTCCAGGCTCTTGTAACTCAACTGGTTCAAGTTGTGTTTTCTGTTATTAAAAGTAAGATAAAACAAC
>CAYYBJ010000033.1:0-12917 GCA_964470325.1 uncultured Candidatus Nitrosotenuis sp.
GGCCTGCCGTCCTCATCTAGCGCTACTGATGTTACAAGGGCAGTTCCTGTTAGGGTTTTGGTTCCACGGATTAGGTCTTCTGCTTCAACTCGTACCTCGATTTCCATGGAAGATTTTCTGACTGCGTTTAGTCTTGCGTTGAGAATCAATGCGTTTCCAACATAGACTGGTTTGAGAAAGTCTACTCGGTCAATGCTTGCGGTGACTGCGTTTTTGCGAGAATGTCTGTGGGCTACAATTCCTGCAACAATGTCAATGTGTTTTAGTATCTCGCCGCCAAAGACGTTTCCTGCTGGATTTGCGTCATGGGGAAACATTCTTGCTATTACTTCTACTTTGGAGTCGTTTACGGTTTTTTGGCTCAAGAATTCGGACTATGGCTCCTAGCTATTTCTTGTTTTGCAAGTTTAATGCTTTTAAGGGAATTTTTTGCAAATCATACTATGGCAGGCGACTCCCATGAATATATCCAAAAGGCGCTGGTCAGCTTTGTAATAGAGAGAATACTGCTGGATATGGGCAAGCTTGCCCTAGATGAGGTCGGCCGCAGATTATATGAAAAATACCAATGCTACTTTACTGACTGTCTTGAACATCCGCATTATCTCAAGGAAGTATTGCAGGAAATATTTGGCGATAGCTCAAAATCAGTAACGGATCAAATCCAAAAAAGGCTAGCAGAGCTAGAAGAGCAAAAACCAATTGCCGACTTTCTTAATGTGATTTCCAAATAACCTTGAAAACCACAAAATCCGTCAAGTGGCCTCTAATAACATCGCTTGGTATGGTTGCAGCTGTTATCGTATCTTTGAATTTTTTTAATCCAGAAGGCCTACTTCTTGCATCAAATGTACTAAATCTTGGAATAGTTGCGCCATTTGTCGCATTTTCCCTAGTCTTGATTATGCGAAACAAAACTGCAGGAAGTTTTGGTAAGGCTTGGATCTGCTTTGCAGTGTTTGCAGTATCTTGGTCTGTTGGCGAGGTAATTTGGGCTGCAGACGAGCTCGTGCTAGGCCAAGATCCGTTTCCGTCTGTTGCTGACTTTTTCTGGCTTTTAGGCTATCCAGCGTATTTTGTGTTTGCAGTATCGTATATTCGGCCATTCAAAAATTCCATATCAAAAAAAGTCATTACACTTGCTATTTCTGCATCAGTTGTACTGATGGCGTTTTTAGTATATTGTGCAATTGCAAAATCTGATCTGCCTGAACTTGAAACCGCACTATTGGTGTCATATCCAATAGGAGATGCAATCTGTCTTGTTCCTACAATAATTGGCCTGGCATTGTTCTTTAGAGGCCAGGTAAACTTCACCTGGCTATTGTTGCTGGTTGGAATGTTTAGCTTTGTTGTGGCAGACTCTGCATATCAAATATTATCGCAGGAAGACCAGTATTACACCGGACATCCATTTGATATTGTGTATTTGTGGGCCTATGTCTTCTTTGCATTTGGGATATGCCATCATCTCAAGGTTTTTCGAGTGCAAAACCAGGAAAGCAAATTCCATGATCAGCAAAGCTTCCGCTAGTGCTGCCAAAAATATTTCTAGTGCCATACTCAACAATATCTGAAATTGGCTGACTTTTCATTCAATGACCGACTTGTAATAGTGCAGTATGCCATTCAAAAATACGAAAACGAGGCTGTCTTGCTTGAGAAACTAAAGACAGTACTATCTGAGAAAGATGCGCAAAGAAGCATCGATACTCTCATTGGAACGCAGCGAGTGCGCAGAATAGGGCCAGAAATTCTGCAAAACAACGTATCCCATACAGAACTGCCAGAATTGCCAGAAAATCTAAAACCAGTAATTGACAGCCTGTGATCTTGAACTCTAAAAGCCTCGAAGGCCTACGGGTCTGATTACCTCTGGGTGCTGCTTCATCCATGTTATTTTGTCCAGCATCATTTGCTTGTCTTGAGGAAATGTTCCCTTGATGGTATATGCATTAGAGCCGTGGTTTGCGCGAAATATGACCTCGTCCTTTACATCAATCTGCGATACTAGGTCTTCTAATTCATCTCGTGCTTCTGAATCTGAAACTGGGATGAATGGCTCGCCAAACTTGTCCAAAAATTCCTGCTTGATTCCGTTTTCTAGGTATAGTGTCAGAGCCCCTACATAATGTGGTGCAGAAGCGTTGATCACTTGGGCTGTTCCACGGATGTGTTCCTTGGAGTGAGTCTTGCCGCCCAGGCCCAAAATTATCATACAGGACAGAGTATAGCCTGCATCCTTTGCTTTTTTGCATGCTCGAATTATTGTAGCGGATGTAGCGCCCTTGGTTACTTTTTTTAGTATTAGATCAGAGCCGCTTTCTATTCCAAGATAAAACATGTCAAGGCCTGACTGGCGCAAAAGCCTTAGCTCCTCTGGAGTCTTTTTGAGAACATTCATCGGCATTGCATAGCACGCAATTCTCTCTATGTTTTGAAATTTTTCCCGAATGTATTTGACAATTTTTTGCATGTATTCCACTGAGAGATTTAGTGCATCGCCATCAGCTAGAAAGACGCGTCTTGTGTCTGGCATTATTTTTGCCATCATGTCGATTTCTGCCTTTACTTGCTCCCACGGCCTCTCGGAATATTCCTTAGAGCGGTACATGTCGCAAAACGAGCATTCGTTAAATGAGCAGCCAAGTGTAACTTGGAAGATTAGCGAGTCTGCCTCCGATGGCGGCCTGTATAATGGATAATCATAGTTTAGCATCATGGTGTGTATTGTGTGGGGTTTGGTAATATTATTTTGCCTGCTCAATACGTTTTTCTAGTTTTTTGAAATCTTTAGAGGCATTGGCAAATGATCCTTACGCAAAGAGGCTGCTCTGGTTTGTGTTTGCAGGCTCGCGCGGAGGAATAAACAGGCTCAGGCTCGTGCAGGCAATACAAAAGACACCACTGAATGCAAACCAGCTTGCCAAAGAATTGGGCCTAGACTACAAGGCAATCACCCACCACACCGGTGTTTTGGAGAAAAACAACATAATTACACGAATTGGAGAAAAATACAATGTCACATTTTTCATATCTACGTTTTTGGAGGCAAACTTGGACTCGTTTTTGGAAATAGCACAAAAACTGGAAAAAAGTAAATAAGCCTAGCAAAGGTGGTTTTTTCTACATGGAGCAAACATCCGCAATTCTATCCGGTGTATCTATTGCCAACATGATCGTGCTTGGGGTTTTGATGTTCATCTTTGGCAGAATGTATGTGCGAACCCGGGCGCAGCTCCCACTGGGCATGATTGTGTTTTCTGTAATGCTGTTTTTGCACAATACAATTGGCGCATATGCGTACTTTTCCATGTCAACATTATTCTCGCATGAAATCTTTCCATATCTACTTGGGGTACACATTGCCGAGCTTGCAGGGATCTTGATATTTCTTAAAATCACAATGGATTAGATGATCTCATCCCAAAATACCTTATAGAGAACAAAAAGCCAAATTTCTCAACAAACAAGATTTTTGTATTCGTCTGAAGACCAAACCTGTATGGTTAAACTTAGTGAACTGCGAGCCTGCAAGCAGTGCCATATGGTATATTTTAAAACCGCATCAGAGAGGTGTGCACACTAATGCGTCAGCACACCAAGAAGATGTCAAGTTTGATTAGAATTTCGTATATTACGTATATGGAAATTCTGCAAAAATAAATTCAGAAATATTTAGAAATCAAGTTAGCAATGATCGCCAACTGATTTTTTCAATAATTCTTTTTTTACAATTGTTTTTCAAATGCATGATCTTTGGGAATTTTTTTTCTAACATCATTAGATATATTATCTAGTTTAATCTTGATCATCAAATATGGATCATCATAATTTTCATGGAAAAAATATTCCTCACATAGAAATCAATCCAGACATGAAAATTGATGATCTGGTTGAAATTTATTCAAATTCAGGTTACAATGCAAGACAGCTTGGCGATGCTGCAAAATTATTCCGCAAAATGATCGAAGATGACGCTACAATCTGTCTTACAATTGCTGGTGCCATGACTCCTGTTGGATTTGGAGGACTCTTCAAGGCTTTAATCGAAAAAGGATTTGTTGACTGGATAATCTCTACCGGCTCGAATCTGTACCACGAGGATCATTTTGCATGGAATTTACCTGTAAAACAAGGCCATTTTGAGGTTGATGACATGGTTTTGTATGAAAAAGACATTGTCAGAATACGGGATGTCTACATCAAGGGCGAGGAAACTCTGAAAAAACAAGACACAATTGTGCAAAAAATGTTTGAGAATAATCTTTTTGAGAAACCGTTTACCACCGCAGAATTTTCAAACTGGATGGGAAAATACTCTAAGGAACACTCGACAAACCCCGAGCGAAGCTTTGTAGTGTCTGCATATGACTATGACGTACCACTTTACATTTCCACTCTGAAAGATTCATCCCTTGCGCTTGATCTTGCACCGCTCAGACTTGCCAACAAGACATTCTCAGTTGACATTGTACGAGAGATAATAGAGCAGGCAGCAATCTTGTACAATTCCAAAAAGGCAGGAATAGTAGAGATTGGTGGCGGTGTTCCTAAAAACACTGCACAGCAAACTGGGCCGCTATTAGACCAAATCTTGGGCCTAGGACATGGCGGACAAAATTACATCATACAGATCACCGATGCCAGGCCGGACACTGGTGGGCTCTCTGGTGCAACACTCCAAGAAGGCAAAAGCTGGGGCAAAGTAAAGGACTCTCACGAGGATGTAATTGTGGTTTATGCAGATGCAACAATAGCGTTTCCCGTGTTATGTCTATATGTACTCAGTATGGAGAGTCCAAGAAAGCCAAAGCGACTGTACAAAAAACTGGATCAATATTACCAAGACCTGTCCAAGACTTATTTTAGCAAAACAAAGTAAACAAAAGCTCTTACTGGATATGGCATAAGACCAAAGCTATTGGATTTCAAGAAATTTATACTCCATTCCAAACCACAATAGGATGGAAGCCAGTCGACCAGTAAAAGACATCTCAATTAAAGGCGGAGATGATATTCAGAGAATCTTTGACCAAATGGCAGCGTCTGGCGGCTTTGAATCAAGAAACCTGGCAGACGGCCTTGAAATTCTCACAACAATGGTAAACGACAAGGACTGCCTCAAGTTTCTCTCATTTGTTGCGGCAATCACATCTACTGGCCTTCGAGGAATAATTGCAGATATGCTCAAAAGAAAAATGTTTGATGTTGTTATTACCACATGCGGTGCACTAGACCATGATATTGCGCGATATTTCTCAAATTATCTGGAAGGCTCTTTTACACTAGACGATGCAAAACTCTTGGAGCAAAACATTCACAGACTGGGAAATGTGCTGGTTCCAATGGACAGCTATGGCCCAATAATTGAGGAAAAAATGCAAGCATTCCTGGAGGAAGCCTACCAGTCAGGCACAAGGGAAATGTCTACAGCAGACATTACCAGAATGATTGGCCAGCATCTCGGTGATGGCTCTTTTCTGTATTGGGCGTACAAGAATAACATTCCAGTTATCGTACCTGGAATAGTTGATGGTGGCGTTGGCAGCCAGATCTGGATGTTTACGCAAAAACACCGCGATTTCAAACTAAATGTGGTGGCAGACAGCGAGCTATTGTCATCACTCATATTTAAAGCAAAAAAGTCAGGCTCACTCATGCTGGGAGGTGGAATATCAAAACACCACACACTTTGGTGGAACCAGTATCGGGACGGTCTTGACTATGCAGTCTATGTCACAACAGCACAAGAATTTGATGGAAGTCTCAGTGGTGCCCTAGTTAGGGAGGCAATCTCTTGGGGCAAGGTAACCCAGAACGCAAAACAAACCACAATACATGCAGAGATAACTACAATTCTGCCGTTTTTGTATTCTTCATTATTGTCTAGAATAAAATAACAATTTAGAAAATAATTCTGCGAATGAGTTATTTTACAAGCAGTACATCTTTTTTTGAATTGGAAACTACGCCATTTGATACGCTGCCAAGCAGCTTTGATCCCCAGTCAGCCCTGCCTAGTATTATGAGATCAAATTCTTTTTCGTGCTCTAGCAGTACTTCTCTTGGCTGCCCCTTTGCCATGATCTGATCAAATACTACTTTTTCTTCACATTCTTCCTTGGTAAGTTGCATGTATTTCTGGGATTTTTTTATTGAAGATTTTTTTGTAAATAAAATTGGAATCTAGAAAAAAGTAATTTACACATATCTTTTGTTATTTTGTTATTATGTTTTTTCAAATTAGCAAATAAAATACGTAGTTTACTTGGAATGTTTAATTACTTGCGTGCGATGATGTATGTGATAAAAAATGGGAATGGAATTTTATGGTGAAGACTATAATGGCGCTGACGTAGCGCCATTTGTTGGCATCAACACATTCCTGCATTTATCTTGGATACGAACTCACAAAGAACTAGTGCAGACCAAGCCAGACGTTGCCCCACTTACGAGAACCTGCCAATATTCTGACAAGGCAGACGAGGAGATGTTTGCCAACTCGGTCAACTTGGTAAAAGAAAAGCTGGACAAAAATCTCAAAATCAACATCAATGAAGCCATCACTGCGTATTCTGCATTGATTGTATCCAGTCTACGTGAAGGAAAATCGCCTGACGAAATTCAAAAAAATGCATCCAGACTGCTCCGTCGCAACAAGTCATGATAGGAGTTCCTGAAACTATACAGGAAATGTCTTTTGATGTAGCACTTGATGGCAATACTACAAAAATTATCCTAAATACTCCAATACCAGTCTCGGACTATATCCTGCAATCTAGTTAGAGGTCAAGTATGCTAGAAGAAATAATTAAGCAACTGCCAAGCGCGACTCCTTTTTTTGTGCTATCTTCTGGTTTTCTAATAGGATTGTTGCATGCCTTTGAGCCTGATCATGTAGCTGCAGTGGCAACACAAAACACCAAGATATTGAAAAGCTCCACGACGCGCCTTGGCCAAATTCGATCCGGCGCTCTGAAAAGCTCAGTTCTTGGCGCACTATGGGGGGCGGGGCACACCTCTTCACTGATCCTAGTCAGCGTGCTGATCTTTGTGTTTTCGGTCAATATCCCAGATGAAATGTTTGGCAATTTTGAGTCTGGAGTCGGACTGATGCTAGTTACACTTGGATTTCTTACATGTCGCAATAGGGGTCTAATGGGACAAAAACACATCCACACTCATGCGCACAATGACATCATTCACACACATGCCCATACACATGACAAGGCGCACAGTCACGGACACAAATCATACCTAATAGGATGCATTCATGGCTTGGCAGGCAGTGGAAGCCTCGTTGTTTTGGCCCTCTCTGCAATGCATGATATAGAAAACATTTTGTCATTTGTCGTAATATTTGGGGTGGGCTCTATTGTTGGGATGATTTTGGTGAGCAGTGCAATCGGACTTCCGTTCTCACTTACAATCCATTCTGAACGAATCAACAAAATCTTGCGTTATTGTGTAGCCTCAATTAGCATCATAATTGGTATTGAAATTTTGTATAGTATCATAACCAGTGGCAGCTTCTTTGGCCTTAACATTAACTGATCTGTTCTGCTAGAATTATACCTGACTAGATTTATCTGTCAGATTTTTCTCGTGAATTTGTGCAAAAAAGATACGTGGAATATCTCAAGCTGAACAAGAACCTGTTCTTGTCTATTGTTGTGGCAGTTATAGTTTCAGCAATAACTGCGCAGCTTTTGGCAGGACAAGAAGACTATCTGAACAGCAGCTATACTTTGCTGGCAGACCTTGTTGTCTTTTATTCCACATTTGGGACATTGTTTTATTTTGATAACAGAAAAAAATATCTGACAGAATTTGGCAAAATAGATTCTCCTCGGCTCAGATGGGATCTAATAAAAATAATTACATCTGTTGGGGCAGGCGAAATTGTATACATTGGCGTTAGGTGGTATCTGCAGTATTATTTTCTTGGCATCAACTATGAGCCGTACATGGCTTCTCTAGTCACGCATCTCATATCTGCAATTGTCTATCTGATCATTGTTAATTTAGGGGTAAAACTCACAAAACTGTACAAAAATGGAACTTAGCGTTTACGTGGACGGCTCTGGGGGAGACAATTCCGGCTATGGTTATTTTGTCAAGGAAACAGGTGAGTCATTTTATGAGAAAAAGACAGGAATTACAAACAACCAGGCTGAATATTTGGGAATAATAGCTGCACTGGAAAGACTAGGTGGTCAAAATAATACCGTTACCATCTATTCGGATTCAAAAAATACTGTATCCCAGCTGAACCACGAATTTGCAATAAACTCGGAAACCTTGCGCGAACTTGCAAGAAAGGCTTGGTCATTGATGGGAAAAACACCTAGTCTCAAAATTGTGTGGATTCCTCGAGCTCAGAACTTGGCCGGAAAAATGCTTGGCAGCTAGAGATCAAAGTTTCCAAGAATAACTTTATTTACGAAACAGCAGAGCCAAAACACATGACTTCTCTTTTGGAGCCTAAGTCTATTGCAATCATTGGCGCATCCGACAAGGAAGGAAGTGTGGGCCGCACCATTACATCAAACATTATGAAAGGATACAAGGGAAAAATCTACCCAATTTCTCCAACTAGGGATGTCGTCTTTGACATGAAGGCATACAAGAGTGTGCTTGATGTCACAGAACCAATCGATCTAGCTATTGTAGTTACAAAAAACGACATTGTGCCAGCAGTACTAGAAGAGTGCGGCAAGAAAAAAATCAAGGGAGTCATTGTTATCACGGCTGGATTCAAGGAAGTAAATGAGGAAGGCAAAAAGCTAGAAGAGCAGCTAAAGACAATAATAAAAAAATACGACCTCCGCATGATTGGCCCCAACTGTCTTGGGGTGATGAACCTGGACCCAAAGACAATGATGAATTCCACTTTTCTCAAAGTCACGCCAAAATCTGGCCAAATTGCACTGGTATCACAAAGCGGTGCAATCTGTGCAGCACTAGTTGAGGACGCAAGCGCACAGGGAATTGGATTTTCTGCAGTAATCAGCGTTGGAAACAAGGCTGATCTGAACGAAATCGACCTACTCAAAATGCTCGCAGAACATGACCAGACCAAGGTAATTGTAATGTATTTGGAAGACATGGGCAACGGCCAGGAATTCCTCAAGGTTTGCAAGCAAATCACTAAAAAACACAAAAAGCCTGTGATTATTCTCAAGTCAGGCCGAAGCCCAGAGGGAGCAAAGGCTGCAATGTCACACACTGGTGCATTGATGGGCTCTGACGAAATCTATGATGCCGTTCTAAACCAGTCTGGCGCAATTCGCGTTGATACCATGGAAGAACTATTTGATTATGCAGTTGCGTTCTCAAAGCAACCACTGCCGCTCAAAGGTGACCTAGTTATAGTATCAAACGCAGGAGGCCCTGCAATCATTTCAACTGATGCCTGCTCCAAATATGGAATCAAGATGGCATCAATTGAGGACATTCGACCAAAGATCAATGCAGTAATTCCTCCCTGGGGAAGCTCCCGAAATCCAGTAGATATTGTGGGTGATGCTGACTATAACCGATTCAGCGGTGTATTGGATAACGTACTAGGACACAAGAACGTCGGCTCTGTTATTGTCATGTGCACTCCTTCTGCTACTCTAAACTATGACAAGCTAGCCGAAGTCATTGTATCCATGTCTAAAAAATACAAAAAGACAATGCTTGCATCTCTTATGGGCCTAGACGAGGGAATCACAAACAGGCAAATCCTAGCAGACGGCGGCGTTCCATACTATACCTATGCGGAAGGCGCAATTCGAGCGCTACGTGCAATGCTTCGATTCGCAAAATGGGTTAACTCTACAGAAGGAACCATTACCAAATTCCCTGCCAAAAAGGCAGCTGCAAAAAAGGTCTTTGACTCTGTTAGAAAGCAAAAGAGAACTAACCTACTAGAGGAGGAAGGCCAAGAAGTCCTACGTGCATATGGTTTTCCATTACCGCAAAGCATTCTAGCAAAAACATCAGCAGATGCAGTAAAGGTAGCCAAAAAAATAGGATTCCCAGTTGTAATGAAGATTGCATCGCCTCAAATAATTCACAAGTCCGATGCAGGAGGAGTCAAGGTAGGCCTTGCAAACGAAGCTGCAGTAAAGGATGCATTTGACACTATAATCAAAAATGCCAAAAAATACAACAAGAACGCACAGATCAAGGGTGTACTGATCCAAGAAATGGTTAAGGGCGGAAAGGAACTCATCATTGGATCAAAACAAGAGCCGGGATTTGGCCAAGTGATAATGCTTGGAATGGGTGGAATCTATGTTGAGGTACTAAAAGACGTGACATTCAGACTGGCACCAGTTACCAACAAAGAAGCAGACGACATGATTGATTCCATTAGAACTAAAAAATTACTGGAAGGAGTTCGCGGAGAAAAGCCGGCTGATAAGAAAAAACTATCTGATCTAATACAAAGACTTTCTGCATTGTTAATCGACTTTCCAGAAATCAAGGAACTTGACATGAACCCAGTACTTGTAATGGAGCAAGGAAAGGGATGCAAGGTCTTAGATGTTCGAATTGGCTTGTCCTAGAATATAGTTAGAATAATTGCTGCGGCAAGTGCTACGCCAAAAAACGAGTAAAATCCTAATCTATGTCTTGGTAGCGTGCTCATTGCATCACTATCCTTAACATGTCTTCTGTATTGTGTATGTGGTATTGTGGCTCTGTTAGTGTGTCACATCGAATGCACACAAACTGGGCAAACTCTTTCCCACACGTTTGGCATCTCTTAGAATAGTCGTACTCGCGCATTTCTATTCCACATTTTTTGCATGAATCTATTCGCATATGTTGGATAGTCATATGCCAGATATTAGATCGAATCAGCAACTTAGCTGATTTCTAATCAAACTAGCTTAGATCTCCCTATGAACACGTGTACCGTATCAATACCGACACATGTTTTTTCAGCCAGTGAATATGTGATGCGTGTCAAACACAAATCACTTTTTTGTGTCGGACCATTTTTTCATCCATTGTAGCAGAGTTATTATGGATTCTACAAGGTCTTGGCCCTTGCTTGTCAGTGTGTATTCGACGCGTGGTGGGATCTCATTGAATGATCGTCTCTCTAAAATTCCGCTTTTTTCAAGCTCTTTTAGTCTGATTGCTAGGGTTTTACTGCTTATTCCGTTGAGGGCTTGGCGAAACTGTTTGTAACGCACAGGCTCTGTCGTGCAGCAAAGTGGAATCAAGATCTCAAGTGTTCCCCTCTTTGTGATTATTTTTCTTAGCTTTGATGTCTCTGACATGAGAGAAGCTGCGTCATAGCCTTGAAAGCTGCACGCGTCTGGAATAATTGGAATCTGCTTTCTTTTAGTTTCCATAATTACACTAACTGTATTAGTTTATCCTTGACAACTTAAATGGTTTACCTAGTAAACTAATCTATGAGCGAACAAATCAAAAAAGAGATCAAGCAAAGATACGGCAAGATAGCTGTATCTGGAAATTCTGATTGCTGTTGCATGCCAGGAGAATGTACTAGCACAGATTCGCCAATAGATGCAACAAGAATAATCGGTTATTCTCAACAAGACCTGCTAAGCATTCCCCAAGATGCAATACTTGGAGTTGGTTGCGGCGCGCCACTGAACTTTGCTGATCTAAAAGAGGGTGAAACTGTAGTTGATCTGGGTTCTGGAGCAGGAATTGATGCTTTCTTGTCTGCAAACAAGGTCACAGAGACAGGAACTGTGATTGGCATAGACATGACTGATCAAATGCTTGAGAAGGCAAGAAAAAATACCATTGCAGGAAATTACACCAATGTGAGTTTCAAAAAAGGCGACATTGAGGAAAACATTCCAGTAGATGACAGAACAGTTGACGTTGTAATTAGTAACTGCGTGATTAATCTTACTTCAAATAAAACAAACACATTCAAACAGGTTCATAGAATTCTAAAGGACGGGGGAAGAATGGTGATATCTGATCTTATCACCGACAGGGAAATTCAATCAAGCCAGACAGATGCAGAACAGTGGTGCAAGTGTATTGATGGCGCACTAACAAAGGAAAACTACATTCGATGCATGCGAGAAGCTGGCTTTGATCATATAGAAATAATGCAGGAAAAAACATACCTGGAAGGAGAATCGGTCAATGGCCGCAAGATCACAAGCCTGATCATAAAGGCAGTAAAATAACACGTGATTCCTTGAAAGACATTTTGTTTGTATGTGTGGAAAATGCTGGGCGAAGTCAGATGGCAGAGGCATTTTTTAGAAAATATGCTCCTGTCGAGTTTCGTGCCATCAGTGCAGGCACAAATCCGTCAATACAAGTCAATCCAATTATCGTGCAGGTCATGAAAGAAAAGGGAATTGACATGCGAAACAACCGACCCAAGTCCCTTTCAGGTGACATGATAACAAATTCTACAATGACTGTAAACATGGGGTGTATGGACAAGGAATCATGTCCTGCACTGTTTGTAAAGAACGTATTGGATTGGAACATTCCTGATCCCAAGGGAAAACCCATTGATGAAGTAAGAAAAATCCGTGATCTAATTGAGCAGAGAGTTCGAGACTTTTGCAAAACTCTAGAATGAGCACTCTTTCTGATAACCAAAAAAGGTTCTTTGCAGAACTTGCAGGTACATTTGTCGTAGTTGTATTTGCTACAGGATCTGTGGTGCTAAATGCCAAGTACGGTGGAAATATTGCTTGGTTTGAGGCATTTGCTCCATTTGTTGGAGTTACCCTGATGGTCTATGCCTTTGGCAAAATCTCTCTTGCCCATTTTAATCCTGCAGTAACTGTAGCATATTACATAACAAAGCACATCTCGGCAAAGCAAATTCCAGTGTATCTTGTGGCCGAGACAATTGGCGCGTTTTCTGGAATTGTTTTTGTCAAGTTTGTAATTGGAACGGAGTC
>CAYYBJ010000034.1:0-12635 GCA_964470325.1 uncultured Candidatus Nitrosotenuis sp.
TGCTACAGAATAACTAGGAATTATGGCATCATTCTGGGATGGTTTCTACACGGCTATACTAATTTTTGAAGAGGATTAGAAGATTAACGTTTTCTTTTTGCAAGCCAGGAAACTACGATTTGCTGTGCTAGCTTTTCTGGGTCTTCATCTCTATGCATAGAGATTCTTTCCAGTCTTTTTGCATATGTTTTGGGTAGGGTGACAGGCACAGTCTGTCTAACGGCAAGCAATCGTGCCTGTCTTAGTAAAGTAGTATGATTTGCTCTTGGGTGTCTGGCTAGTGCTCTAAGGTAGCTTTTCTGTGTTTTAGCATCTAGTCGTGAAATTCGGTGTGCTATTTTGATTGATTTTTTGACATTTGGTACTAGCTGGTGTAGTTGAATTGCAGTACTGCTGGTTATAGTTCCAGGCACTAGGATCTTTAGCTGTCCTGGGAGAGCTGCAAAGCCGACATATTTTTTGAAGGTTTTTCGCGAAATTCCAAGTGAGCTTGCGCCCTTTGATACCCCCATTTTTTCTGCCAAAAAGCTGCAAGAGTGAGCCATGTCTTTAGGGTTCATGCTTTTTCTGTGCAGATTTTCAATTACAGATGCTGCCTTGGCATTTTCCAAGTCGTATCCTTTGGTTAAAACCAGAACTGGGATCTTTTTTGCTTTGAGGCGTTTTAGTGCCGCCAGTCTTCGCTGTCCGGACATTAGCAAGAATTGTCCTCGTCCGTCCTTTTGGACCATTGGAGGATTTTGCAGGCCTTCGTTTTTGATCGACTTTGCTAGCTCTGCAATTCCTTCTCGATCAAGGGATCTCGCTTGAGCTTCATCCCAGACGCGGATCTTTTTGATAGGAATAATTTTTACTCTATAGTGGATTTTTTGGCGGTATCTTGCTGACATCAGTCGTGGTTATGATGGAAAAGAAGCTAGTAAAGAGGTGGGTGAAATTGAATTTGCCTTTGTGTGTGAATTTTTGCTCTGAATTTTTGAGAATATACAATGTGAAAAAGCGCCGGGTAAGGGATTCGAACCCCTGAGTGCGAATGCACAACCGCTATCCTGTTGAGATTGATCTCGAGGCGGTCGCCGTACCACTTGGCTAACCCGGCACTACATCAATCAAACAGAATCGTCCCTAATATAGCAAATCACACAATACAAAAACAGGTAAAGACAACGCAGTAGTAATGGGCTTAGACCTAAAGGGACTGATCACAAAAGAAAAGACCACGCTTGAATCGTTTGCATCCAAGGTTATTGCAGTTGATGCATACAATACCATTTACCAGTTTTTGTCAATAATTCGCGGACCTGACGGAATGATGTTATCTGATTCTCAGGGACGAGTCACAAGTCATCTAAGCGGACTATTCTATAGGAGTATCAATTTTCTCTCACTTGGAATAAAGCCGGTCTTTGTCTTTGATGGCAAATCTCCTTCTTTGAAGGCAGCAGAAATAGAGCGCAGGCGCCAAATAAAAAAAGAGGCCACCATCAAATACGAAAAAGCCCTTGCCGATGGAAACATGGAGGACGTGCGAAAATACGCCCAGCAGACCACATCGATGCAGGACGGCATGGTAGAGGATGCAAAACAATTACTAGGATTGTTTGGCATTCCATGTATTCAGGCGCCTGCAGAAGGCGAGGCAACGGCAGCTCATCTTACCAAAACAGGCCTTGCATACGCATCGGCAAGCCAGGACTATGATTCCATATTGTTTGGGGCAAAAAAACTGGTCCGCAACTTTACAAATTCTGGTAGACGGAAATTACCAAACCGAAACACCTACATCGAAATCGAACCTGAGATAATTGATACTTCTCGAGTATTATCTGATCTTGGAGTTACTGCAGAACAGTTAGTCGACATCGGAATTTTGATTGGTACTGACTTTAATCCGGATGGATTTGAGAGAATTGGCCCAAAGACGGCATTGAAAATGATAAAAGAAAATGGAAGATTAGAGGACGTGCAGCAAATCCAGGAAAAGCTTGCAACCATTCCATATCAAGAGATTCGCAAAATATTCCTAGAGCCCAAGGTCTCCGAAGTATCAGAGATAAAATTTGGTGAGCCAAACTATTCTGGAATAGTTAGTTACCTTTCTGGCGAGCGAAGCTTTTCTCGTGATAGATTAGAATCATCGCTGAATAGATTGCAGAAAAGCACGATAAAGCGCAGTCATACCCTCGAGCAGTGGTTTGGTTAATCACTTGAATTTGTTTAGGACTTTGTAAATGTCATTTGTTATCATATCAGAGTGATTTGCTTCCTTGTCTGCAGAAATCAGTATAACATAATCATCTTTAAACGGTATTGATATTCTGGATACCTTTTCATGCAATGTCAGGCTGTATATGGTATTGCCAAAGTTCTTGTCGTGGATTCGTCGGTTAAAGAATCGCACGGTTGCCTGAATCAATGCAGCTTGGCCTCCCATGCATGTGGTAAGGCTTGTCTCATCGTTTCGATGCTCTGAGCACAGGATCTCACCGCTCTCTGAGCACATGGATGCAGACCTTATTTTGGGATTTGAACCGATGATTTTTCTGCAGATCTGCTCTGCCTCAGATGAAAGTATTACCTCATCTTTGCCCCACATAATGTTATTTTGCGATGTAGTTACATAACTTGCCAGTTGTACAAAACTGACAAGCTCTACATTGGCATAATTGATAAGTAATATTTTTTAATGATATCAAAAAAGCCAAAACATGAAGGCATTAATTGCACTGGCAAGTATTACGGTACTGCTAGTATCATTTACTATTGCAGGTGATGCTTTTGCCCAAAAATCAGGCAAGCAAGAAGTCCAGGACATAATGACTGCATACAAAAAGGCGATTCAAAAGGCACAGGCCGACTTTAATGCCGCAGTCAAAAAGGCAAACGAGGACGCACGGGCAGCAATATCCAAAGGAATTCCAACCGACCAGATTAACGCAGAGTCTAAGGCAGCAATATCAAAGGCCAGAGCGGATCTCAAAGCAGCAAAGGATACTGCTCAAAAAGAGGCAAAGGCTGGCCTATCAAAGATAAAGGCAGCAATCAAGCCCTAAACACTTTTTCTTGCTTCACATATAACACATTTTAGCCCACGTGTGAACCTGCCGCATTTTGTGCAGTGTAATGAGAATTTCTCGTATTTTCCTACATGACTAGACTTGTAGTACGCAAATAGTACGACCACAAAGATGGTGCCAATTATCAGAAAAGGCACCAAGTCCGGCGGTGCGCCAATCTTGTAGTGCACATCATGGACTGATTTTGTTACTGCAAAGGCCTGTAGTGGGACAAAAAAAACCAAACCAAGCACAAAAATGATCGTAGATTTTGTGCTGTTTAGCCTCATGGCAGGATAGTAACACGCACAAACTTTAACAACTTGTTTGTTTGAAACGCGCAAGCATGCTTTATTGAATTTGTTTTTTTAGCTCATCAAAGGCGGTTTGGATTTCCGATACTGCCGCTCCATCTTCTAGTGTAGAGACATCACCAATCTTTTCATTTGATGCAATTGCCTTGAGCAGTCGCCTCATTATTTTGCCACTTCTGGTCTTTGGCAGTTTTGATACAAAGTAGATCAACTGGGGCGTTGCGATTGCACCAATTTCCTTTCTGACTACATCTATGACCTGCGTTTTTAGGGAATCGGTAACAGTTACGCCTTCCTTTGGGACCAAAAATGCGATGATTACTTCTCCTTTAATATCATCAGGAATTCCACAAACGGCTGCCTCTGATATGGAATGGTGCGATATCAAACTTGACTCCAGCTCGGCAGTACCTATTCTGTGGCCTGCAATTTTTAGCACGTCATCTGCTCTACCCAACAGCCAAAAATATCCGTCCTTGTCGCAGATGGCATAGTCACCAGTATAGTAGATGTCCTTGTATTTTGACCAGTAGACTGTTTGGTATTTTGCGTCATCGCCCCACAATGTGAGTAGCATTCCTGGCCAGGGCTTTCTTACCACAAGATATCCTTTGGTGTCTGGCGGCAGTTGATTTCCAGATTCATCCAGTATTGCCAAGTCTGCACCAGGAATTGCAAATGCGCCAGATCCTGGCTTTAGTGGAATTGTCTCAATTCCAGGCAGAGGTGAAATCAGCATGGCGCCAGTCTCTGTCTGCCACCATGTGTCTATGATTGGACACGTTGATTTTCCTATGGTTTTGTAATACCACTTCCAGACTTCAGGATTGATTGGCTCACCAACCGTTCCAAGTAATCTTAGAGAGGACAAATCATAGGAATTTGGTATAGAGTCGCCAAACTTCATGAACATTCGTAGTGCTGTTGGGGTGGTGTAAAATATCGTAATTTTGTAGCGCTGAATAAGATCCCACATTCTAGCTGGACTTGGATAATCTGGTGCTCCTTCATACATTACTTGGGTTGCACCACAAATCAGAGGTCCATATGCAACATAGCTGTGTCCTGTGACCCAACCAATATCCGCTGTACAAAAATACACATCAGAATCCTTGATGTCAAATGCCCATCGAAATGTAGATGCAACATGTGTCAGATATCCACCGGTGTCATGCAGTACTCCTTTTGGTTTTCCCGTTGTACCTGATGTGTATAGAATGTAAAGAGGATGAGTTCCTTCTAGTTTTTCTGGCGAACAGATATTGGAATTATTCTGCAAAAGATCATCCCATGGAATGTCTCTATTTGTCATGGCGATTGAATTTTTGGTTCTAGTCAATACTACAACATTAGAGACAAAATCAAGATCGGAAATTGCAGTGTCAATTACTTCTTTTAGCTTGACAATGTTTCCGCGTCGGTATCCGCCGTCTGCAGTTATGATTATTTTTGATTGTGAGTCCACTACTCTGTCTTTGATAGACTGGGCTGAGAATCCAGAAAATATCACGGTGTGTATTGCGCCAATCCTTGCACATGCCATTATAGATATGATCAGCTCTGGTACCATCGGAAGGTAGATTGTGATTCGGTCTCCCTTTTTGATTCCAAGTGATTTTAGACCATTCGCCAGTCTTTGGACTGAGTCTAATAGTTCGCCATATGTGACTGCTCTGCGCTCCTCATTTTCACCCTCCCAGAATATTGCTACTTTGTCTTGTCTTTGCACATCCAGGGCATTATACGAGGCATTGGTTTTGCCGCCGACAAACCATTTGGCAAAGGGAGGATTCCATTGTAACGGCGTGGTCCATTTTTCAAACCAGTGCAGTTTTTGTGCCTGAGATTCCCAGAATTTGATATAATCAGATGACGCTTCCTGGCGTATCTCGGTGTCATTGTGACCTAGTCCAATCAGATATGAGTCCACGAGATAAAATCATGCCTAGTCACTTCTAAATTTTTAGGGACTCGACAGAATAGGCAGTTTTTGTGAATATGACTCCAGATCTAACCCAATGACATTGGTGTTACACTAGAATTAGAAAAAAGGGATTTGTGCCCCCTTACTGTGCCTGCATGCCTGCAAACCAGTCTTCTCGCTCGGTCCGCTTTACAGTGTTCGTCGGTGGCTGAGGCAGATTTGCGCTGACTACTCTATTTTCGGCCGGAGAAGGTGCAGTGTTTGCAAATATTGGCTGAGCCGATGTATGCTCTGTTGGCTTTTCAGCTGAATAGGAAGGTGCACTTGGAGCGGCTTCGACTGTCTGTCCCGTGTTTGTTACAAGATATGAAACTGCAGATGTCTGGATTTGCGCTTGCTGGTTCACATCGCTGCGAACACCATCCAAGGATAGATCCGCCATTCTTCGCTGAATGTTTAGGATTTCCGCCTTTTCATGGTCGATGTGCTCCATTATTTCGCCGGTGTGTGTTTTTATGAGTTCATATTTTGCTTCAGAGATTTCGTTGCTCTTGAATTGGACTTTGGCATCAAACAACAATGTCTTTACAGTCTTTAGCTGTGCACCTAGCTCTTCGAGACGTGAGCCTAGCGCTGATGAAATCTGCTTTTCAGCTTCTTCCAGAGATATCAGTTTTGACTTGTATTTTTCGTGTATGATTTCTGCGTCTTCCTTCATTTCGTCGTTTTCAGAGACAATGTCAATTAGTGCCTTTAGACGTCTAATCGTTAGTCCCTTTTCTCTGAGGAATCGTTGTGCGTCGAGTCTCCATTTCGGTATGTAGATTACGACATCGCCTTGAACAACTAGTTGCTCAAATGGGATTTGGTTTAGTCCTTGCAGACCGCAATCAACTCCCACAGTCTGTATGGAGCCATCAATATCGGTTATAGTACCGATGACTTTGCCCATTTGGGTGCCATACATGTCTTTGACTTGCTTGCCAATAATCTCTACTTCGTCCTTGTTCATTGGCTAAGGTTGAGCATTGTATATAACCGGCAAAATGTGAACAAGTGTTCTATTTTTGGTAAGAAGAAATTAACCAAGGTATTTTGTGAGTCGCAATTTTAAAATTTGAATTCTCTGGAAGTCACACCATGATAGACAAGGACGGCCTCAACCAAATACTCAACTTTGTGGCAAAGCGTTGGATTGAGCTGTCGCGAGACCCAAAGAACAGGGCACTACAAAACCTGCCGTCTGACTTTTGGATGAATTCGGTTGGCGGCAAAGCTAGCGAAAAAGGATATTGGATGACCATGCTTTTGTATACTGAAAATGAACAGGACGCATCTGCACTAAAAGAAGTGTTATTGCGCTGGCAATCAAAAGGATCTACTCCAAAGACAGATCTCATACAGATAAAGCGAAAATAGTTTAATTAGATTTGCCCAGTCTTGGAATTTGTTGAACGAGTTTACCCCGTCTGAAAAAGAACAGCTGAAAAATCATTTCTCAAATTCTGATGATTCAGTGTTTGCCATAATAACACCACGACAGGTAGATCGTGGCGCTCTGATGTCTCGCTATTCTAGGACTGATAAGAGCATGCGAAGAATATTTTTGGATGAATTTTTGGCAAATGAAAATCGTGGTGAGGAATTTTACAATAAAGTTCTAATTGAATATGGGGACGATTCTGTTGCGGAGCTTGGTATTGCACAAGTTGCAATTGAGGGAATATCCAACATTGCTGTTAAAAAAATCGAAGACCGCAGAATCGGCCTGTCATATTTGGAAAAATCATCTCGCTATGTTGCTTGGGACAAAAAAGTAAATGGCGAATACAAATTTTTACGAGAGAAAAAAATAATGGAATCAAAATTTGCTGACTCGTATCTGCAAGCATGCAATCTTAATTTTGAGATTTATTCCAAGAATATAGAGCCGATGCTCAAATTCGTGCGAGAAAATGGGCCAATTGAGAAGCTAAAGTTCAAAGATTCCTCAACAAATACAGAAATAGAATTTTCCAAGCTAAAGTCAGAATCTGACATCAAATCTGCGACATTCATCTACAATGCCAGTACAAAGGCAAAGGCACTAGACATTTTGCGTGGCTTACTTCCAGCATCTACTCTGACCAATGTTGGAGTCTCTGGAAATGGTCGCGCCTTTGAGTACCTGCTAACAATACTGCTCAGCTCAGACCTAGAAGAAGAGCGCACAATTGCGCACAAGATCAAGGACGAACTAGATACCACCATCCAGTCCTTTGTGAGGCGCTCTACTGACAAGCATGGTATTGCAATGCAGGACTATCTCAAGTCACTGCAGAAAAAATCCCAGGCATTAGCCAAAAAATACAAAACAAAACCAAAGCACCAAGGTCCACTAGTCAAGCTGGTTGATTACGAATCAGAATCTAAAGCTCAGGACAAGATAATTGCGGCCATCTTGTATGAATCACAAACCATTCCATATGGCGAGATTTTAGGATTAGTCAAAAAAATTGGCAAAGCAGCCAAGGCAAAAATTATTTCAGATTATGCAAGGCTTCGCACAAACAGAAGACAGCGGCCACCACGAGCATTTGAGATGACCAACTATACCTTTGATATTATAGGAAACTTTGGAATGTTCCGAGACCTACACCGACACCGAGTGTTGACACTGGAACGACAGTTACTTACAACAGATCATGGATACAGCACTCCAAAAGAAATTGCCGAGCTTGGAATAAAATCAGAATACGATTCCTGCATGAAAAACACAAAGAAGGTATTTGATTCCATGAGAGAGAAAATGCCGCAAGAGGCGCAGTATGTGGTCAACTTTGCGTACAACTATCCATTCTTTATGAACATGAATCTGCGAGAAGCAGTTCACCTAATAGAGCTGCGAACAATACCGCAAGGGCATATTGACTATAGACAGGTTGCTCAGAAAATATTTTTGGAAATCCAGAAAAAACACAAGTCACTATCCAAGATAATCAAGTTTGTAGATCTCAAATCGTACGAGCTGGAGCGATTTGAGTCCGAAAAGAGAATAGAAGAAAAGAGAAAATCATCCAAATAGGAACAATCCTATAATATCACAAAGTCTGTTTTACATCATGGAAAGGATAGAAAAATCAGATACCCAGTGGAAGCAGGAACTCTCTGATGAGGAATTTGATGTATGTCGAATGAAGGCTACTGAGCCGCCATTTACTGGAAAATACACCTACTGCAAAGATGATGGGATTTACCGTTGTACCTGTTGTGGAAATGAATTATTCAGTTCAAATACAAAATACGATTCTGGTTCTGGCTGGCCTAGCTTTTGGGAACCAATTAGAGAAGACAGTGTCAAGTATGAGCGAGATTCCAGCTATGGCATGATGCGAGTAGAGGTAATGTGCGCAAAATGTGATGCTCATTTGGGCCATGTGTTCGAAGACGGGCCAAAACCTACAGGCAATAGATTTTGCATAAATTCAGTATCACTGAAGCTGGAGAAATCCTAGTCTAACCATTATAAATCAGGGCCAAGCCAAGTCTGGAGTAGAAAAATGAGAATCATTGTTTGTGGGTTTGGAACTGTAGCACAAAGCCTGGCAAAGCTTTTGGTATCAAGATCAGAAGACTTGTATGCAAAATATGGAATAATGCCAAGAATCGTAGGCGCATTTGACACGCATGGTGGCGCAGTGGACCAGTCTGGTTTGGACTTGAATAGACTAGTTGAGGTCAAAAAGAAATATGGCTCTATCAAAAATTATGACAAGTCAAAAAAGAAATGGTCTGGCCTCGACATAATAAAAAACATTGATGCAGATGTCCTAATAGAGACTACTGCAAGTAACTATCACGATGCAGAGCCAGGCATGTCACATATCACTACTGCAATGAAGCTTGGAATGCATGTTATTTCTGTAAATAAAGGACCTCTTGCAATTGCATTTCCTTCATTGATGGAGCTTGCCCTGTATAACCAGGTCCAGTTTAGATTTTCAGGAACAGTTGGAGGTGGGACGCCAATTTTAGACTATGCGAAGAACAGCTTGCAAGGTGAGCAAATAACATCATTTGCTGGAATACTAAACGGCACTACAAACTACATCCTGACGAATATGTCCCATGGGATGAGCTATGCTCAGGCGCTAAAGGATGCAAAATATCTTGGATATGTAGAGGCGGATGAATCACTGGATTTGGATGGATTTGATGCAGCTGCAAAACTTGTCATCCTGGCAAACTGGATTATGGGAATGAAGATTACAATGCCTGACATTAAAAGAACTGGAATCCGCAAGGTGACATCAGATGATGTCAAAAGGGCGGCAAAGAAGAAAATGGCAATCAAGCTAATCGCATCATGTAACAAGGAATTAGAGGTTGCGCCGAAAGAAATTCCAATCGATGACCCTCTTTGTGTCAACGGTACGCTAAATGCAATATCCTTTACATCAGAGCATTCGGGCACACAGACCATAATCGGCAAAGGTGCAGGCGGAACAGAGACTGCCAGTGCCATTTTGCGTGACTTGCTAGACATTAGAAAGGAAATTCTGCGGGCTTGAAGTCAAATCTCATATCAAAGACAGAAACATCTGAGGTGTTATCACAGATATCTAGTCAGTGGAAGGTAGAGTTGCCAAAGATAAAGAATTTGAAAATTTACGAGTTTGAGGACGGGCAGATCATAGTTGGAGAAGGTCTGACTGCAATCAAAAAAGGCGACACTTATTTGCCGTTTTTGTCAGATAGTATGACGCTTGCCAAATTTCCTAGTGTCATGGTGGATATGGGTGCCGTGAAATTCATGTGCAATGGTGCAAATGTTATGCGTCCTGGAATTCGCAGTTTTGGAGAATTTGAGAAAGGCCAGATTGTGTGCATTATTGAAGAATCACAGAAAAAATCACTAGCTGTTGGGCGTGCGTTGGTTTCTAGTCAGGAAATGTCAGAGATGAGTAAAGGTATTGTCGTGGAAAATCTGCATTATATTTCTGATAAATATTGGGAAGCTAAAAAAACAATTAAAGACTAGACTATCCCCAAAATATCAGAAACCTTACAAATTGAGTTCTTTTGCTGTTTTTGCTAAAGAATAGACCTTGCCTTTCTTAATATTATCCAGTGATTTTTCTTACCTTTCAGAGTCACGGTTCAACTACCATGAATGTTTTTTCTGCCAGGGTTGGGCCATTATCTCCTTTTTCAAACTGAACTCTTACAGTATAATTTCCAGATTCTGCAAGTGCGACATGACCGAATGTTGTACCATAAGTTTTCTTAACATCCAGTACAAAGTTTGTTGGAAATGACTTTACACATGATGCGCTTGAACCTTCAGAAATATTGTGTGTCTTGTTTATTGGAAAAGTGATCAATTTACCTCCACATGAGCTTCCAAACCCAGACAGCACATAGGAAAAAGAATACGGTTCGCCTACAAGATAGATATCTTTAAGCCCCGTAATCGTTATGCCATAGTGCTCTTTTGAAAATTTGATTTTTGGATTGTTGTCATACATAAGAATGACAAAAAATACGGAAGCTACAAAAATCCCAATTATAGCAATAATGAAAACATTCACAGAATAATGTTTTCAGTTATGACTTTAAACAATTTCCAACAGATCCCAATCCACGTTATGACGTAGATGCAACATGTTTTTGTGTGTAATAGGAAGGATTGTTTTTTACAGTTTTTCTGTAAATTCTTTGGTTCCCTGTTTTGTTATTACCAAGACATCAATTCCGTCGCCAGAAAATGAGTCCCTCATTGTAGCAGCTTTTACAGACTTGATAGCAAGTTCTGTTGCCTCTTTTTCTGACATGTTTGCCTTGTATTGGTGGTCCAAAACACCTAGTGCCATTTCTGCACCGGTTCCAACTGCTGCATAATCATCAGGCAATACAGAACCCAATGGATCTAGTGTGAATATGGATGGCTTGTCTACTACACCACCTACTATAACCTGAGTCAATAATGGAAAGAATCGTCTCTCATACATCATATTAGACATCATTTTTGCAATCGAATTCTGCGGAACGTCTCGCTTTAGCTCCATTTTTCTAATTTTTGCCAATGCCTTTATCTGAAGAACCAGGATCTGCATGTCTGCTACAAGACCCGCAACACTTGTGCCTACCTTGTCAGTTATGCTGTATGTTTTTTTGGTGTTCTTTGATACCAGAAAATTACCGTATGCGATTCTTTTTTCGCTTGCAAAGACAACTCCGCCATCAAAAGTAATTCCGACTGCGGTCGCACCAGGCATGTACATTGACATGATTTAGCTTGATTCTGATGTACTTTAAAGTCTTTTCTGGGTTGTACAGGCTCAGAATCTATCCAGAATATGACACATGCATTTTGTGGTTTTTCGAAGTAGATCGATTCTTGCAAATTCGTTTGGTGAGTGGATTCTCGCAAACATGTATGTCGATCCAATGGAGATGCAAGGAGCTTGAAGTACACTGGCAAAGGAATGCATTGGGCCAGTTCCGGCATTTGAAACATTGACAATATAGCTGCCAAAGGATTCTTTTGCCGCTTGTTTTACCACATCAACAAATGAGCTGGAGGGATCTGTTCGCGATGCTGCCTCGCCATGAAATATTTTGACAGAGATATCTGAGAACCCGTGTTTTTTCAGGTGTGCCTTTAGTCGTGCGATTTGCTTTTTTGGGTCCATTTTTGGAACAAGTCTGAAATCAATTTTCACAGTTGCGGATGACGGCAATACTGTCTTTGCGCCCTGTAGAGTGTAACCAGAAATCATGCCGGCAATGTTGCATGTCGGGTTTCCTGCCAGCGCCTTTTTGACATCAAGGCCTTTCATGCCGTTTACAAATTGCTTTATTCCGTATTCTGACTTGAAGCCTGCCTCATCAAATGGTTCGCCAGATAACAATTCCAAGTCGGTCTTGTTAAATGGAGTCATCTCTTTGTACCAGTCCTTGATCAGAATCTTTCCAGAAGAATCACACAGTGTCTTTAATGCATCAATTAATCTCCAGGCGGGATTTTTTATAATGACTGCAAGGCTGGAATGAGCATCTCGAATAGATTCCTTGGCAGTCAATTCCACATATAGAAGGCCTTTCATGCCAAGGCCGATTATCGGTTGGGATTTTGCATCAACATAGCCAAACTCCCAGATTACACCATCACATGCAAATTTTTTGCGATATTTCTTTAGGTATTGCTCCACATGCGCGCTGCCAATCTCTTCTTCTCCCTCTATGACAAACTTGACATCACATGGTACGTCACCGGTTTCCTGCAAAAATGCCTCAACTGCCTTGATTCGGGTTATCAGCTCACCCTTGTCGTCTGCAGAACCACGACCAAAAATCTTG
>CAYYBJ010000035.1:0-12554 GCA_964470325.1 uncultured Candidatus Nitrosotenuis sp.
GTGTTAAACGGCCTCGCTGAAATTTCGAAAAAATTTCCTTTCTCAGTAGTGATTGCTATTTTGTATTCATAATCTCTGTACAAAGGATCGTCCCATGTTGGAGTAGAAATGTTTCCAGTTTCTAGTATGGTAAATCCAACTTTAGGTTGTGCATTTAATGAAATGTTTTGATCATTTACTATTAGTTCTTGTGTTGCTGATTTTACTATTGTCACCTTGCTTATTGTAGACTCTGTGGTCCCTACATTTCTAATAAAAATCGCGATTTGTTTTCCTGTGGGATCAAACCTAATGTGCTCAAAGACAATATCTTCTTGGCCTTTATCATTTTCCAGAGTGATTCCACTTGCAAGCCTGTTGTTTATCTCACCTACTTGGTTTAATCCCTTGGTCACGATCACAGAACCAATAGGTACGACTATTGCAAGCATGAAGAGTGTACCTATAATCTGACTTACTGCGCGTCTAGATTTGCATCTCATGTAGATTTATCGCCATCTGGTTTTTTGGTTTTAGCAGAGACGATTTTTTGAACCTCAGATGTGATTTCGTCGATGTTTTGTGAGGAAACAATGGACAAGTTATACTTGGATGCAATGGATTTTGTCATTTCTGAGATTGATGAAAAACCCACCAGTATTGCTGATTTTGGAGCGGTGTCAAGGATTTGTATTAATTTAGAATCAACTTGAGAATTACTTTCAGACAAACTATTGATGAAAACAAAAATTGTTTGGCCAGATCCATCAGTACCAACTAGGTCTATGGTTTGATCAATTCCACTTTTTCCCTTAATAGTTTGATTTTCAGTTACAGCATAGCTATATTTAGCAAAAATCTTTGTAAGTTCTTCTTTTAATTTGCCATGATTAAGTGTTGATTTTTCTGTATCGTCAGAGAGAACATAATTGTAAAGTACAATTGAATCAGCCTGATTTGTAGTAAAATCATGATCAAATTCGTTGCAATGCAAGTTTATTTTGACTTCATCGAATTTATCTTTGCAATCATTACAGTGATACCAAGATGCCGGAAGGCGTATTTCTTTTTCCTGATTTTTGATTGGCTTTTTACATGATGGGCATTTTAACTCAGCATCATTTGTGAAATGTTTTTTTTCAGATATGAATCCACAGGATTTATGCTCAAGCAGATTAAGTTTTTCTACATTTATAGAGCTGCATTTAGGACAGCTGATTCTTACACTGAGCAGAAAAGACGCCTTATGTTCCGGACAGATTAGAAACTTGTTCTCAACAAGCTTATCAAGCATGCCAAGATTTGTCAGCTTGTCCAAGAATTCAGCATCAAAACCCTCCAATTCTCGCAGTATTCTATAGCTAAACTTGGCAGTTTTGTGGTCGATTTCAGGTACGAGTAACCCATTATAGTCTTCTTTTGTTTTTTTGAGAAACTTGGCAATGTTATCGTTATTTTGTTCCTGCCATTTGGATAATTCCAGATCATCCATTTTGGTTACAATTTTTTGCTTTAGTTTTTGAGGCTTGGTGCTGTTATTGCCTCGAATGCGATTAAGCTGAAACATAGTTGTACAAATTATTTCATGTTTGCAAAAATGTAAACGGGATGCTGTTCATTTGCACTCACAATCTCTTATCAGCCATCCGACTACCATACAACTCAATGGATGTGATGAGGCCTCAGACAGGTTTTTCGTTTATTAGGATCAAAAAAACCCCGCCTCTAGACTTTTACAAATTTCTGACAAAAAAAGACAACTCAAGACGCCAAGAAGTTGAAACTGCAATGAATGTCAATGTAACACTAGGCATTGCAGATGCAAAGGATCTTGTTCCAAAATTCAAAACACTAAACAAAATAGAATTTGAAGATGCTGAAATTTATGCGGGCCTAATCAAGGATACCACCTCAAAGAACGGTCTACGATATGTCATAATTGAACCACAGTTAAACAGGAATGATGAAAACAACTTCAAGGTTATAAAAAAACTGCTAATATCAGAGCTAGACATAACACTAAACAACATCAAGACCAAAAAAGATGCAGCTCGTGAGCTCAAGCGCAAAATTTTGGAGCTGATCAAAAAATACAACATGGAGATTCAAACAAGAACACTCTCCAAAATCACATATTATGCAATACGAGATTTTGTCTACCTAGGCAAAATTGAGCCCCTTATGCGTGATCATCTAATTGAGGAGATTAGCTGTGACGGGGTAAATGTGCCCCTATACATATGGCATCGCGAGTTTGAGTCGGTTCCAACCAACATCATATTCGAAAACGACGAAGAATTGAATAATTTTGTTCAAAAGATGTCCTATGTTGGAGGTAAGCATGCATCCTTGGCAAATCCAATTGTCGATGCAGCACTTCCAGATGGTAGCAGAATCAATCTGACTCTGGGAAGTGAGATTACAAAGCGTGGCAGTACGTTTACTATTAGAAGATTCCGAGCAGATCCAATCACAATAGTGGATTTGCTTCGACTCAAGACCATTTCCGTACACGAAGCAGCGTATCTTTGGTATACCGTAGAGAACAATTCGACAATGCTAGTAGCAGGAGGCACTGCAAGTGGAAAAACAACACTTCTCAACTCGCTTTCCTCATTTATCAGACCCGGACAGAAAATAGTCAGCATTGAAGATACGCATGAGCTAAACCTACTGCACGAAAACTGGATTCCAGCAGTATCTAGACAAAACTTTACAGATAGACAGATAGGCGAAATTACCCAATTTGATCTTCTCAGAGCAGCACTAAGACAAAGACCAGACATCTTAATCGTTGGTGAGACAAGAGGCAGAGAAGCATACACATTGTTTCAAGCAATGGCAACAGGTCACGGAGGATTTTCTTCTATTCACGCAGATTCTGTAGAGGCAACACTGACAAGACTTGTGTCATCACCAATGGATGTGCCAAAGGCACTCATTGCAAACACGCTAGATCTGATCACATTACAGCTAAAGCTTCGAATCAACGACAAATCCATTAGAAGAATCATCAAAATTGCAGAAATTGCAGGCCTTGATGAAAAAACAGATGAGATCAAGACTCATGACATATTCAGATGGAACCCAAATGACGACAGACATGAATACTTTGGAAATAGTCTAGTTCTTGAAAAAATCAAAGAGCGTGTAGGAGTAACCAACGAAGACATTTCATATGAGTTGGAAAAACGCAAAACTGCACTAAACTGGCTTGTTCAGAATAACATTCGAGGACACAAGGAAGTAATGACTAACATTTTAGATTTTTATTCAAATTCAGATAGGTTTTATGAAAAAAAGAGACTGGTGATTGAAAACTGATTGGACTTTACAAAAATAATACCCAAGATGTGCAGAAAAACCAGCCGTCGAATTTTCAGATATTCAGCTATAGAGTTCTAAACAGGCATATTGATTTTCTATATCCAAAGCTTCCAAGACTTAGAGAAAATATAAAACAGTCCATGATGCCCGTTCCGTTTGAGGTTTTTGTTGCGTCAATGATATCTTCTAGTTTTATTGCGGCAATAATTGGGGGCACAATTGCAATAGTTGCCTCAATTATACTAAACATTGAACCACTAATTGCAGGACTATTGGCAATTGTAGGCGCGTTAGGATTTGGAATATCCACATTCGCTACATTACAAATCATGCCAATTCTTAATGCAAAGACAAGACTCACCAAGCTTAGAGAAGAAACTCCACATTACATCGGATACATGGCAACACTTTGTGCAAGCGGCCTGTCATTGGAAGGGGTATTCAAGGCAATTGCACAAGAACAATCCAATGAGGAAATTGTCAAAGATTCTCGTTTTGTCACACGAAACATAGAGATTCTAGGAATGGACGTCATTACTGCAGTAAATGATCTAATCAAAAGAACTCCAAGAGGATCATACTCCGAATTATTAGAAGGCGCAATCATCACATTCAAGGCAGGTGGCAACCTTCGAGAGTATTTTCTTGCAACTGCCAAAGTACACCTAGAAGAAAAGAAAATCAACGTCAAAAGATCAACCGAGTCTCTTGGAATAATGGCAGAAATGTACACAATTCTGCTAATCGTATTTCCATTAATGGCAGTCATCATGTTGTCAATAATGGCAATAATGAGTCCAGATCTTGGAGGATTTGATTTACTCACATTAATGAATATGCTAACTTATGTCATGGTGCCGTTATTTGGCATAGTCATGCTGTTGTTAATGGATTCAATGGTCCCAAAGAGGTAGAAAATGAGCACAAAAACACAACAAATTGCATTACCAAAGATCCCATTCACAAAGACGGAAAAATTCCGCATCATCATAATTTCGACAGTTGCAAGTATTGGTGTGATTACTTCTAGCTTTTATCTTGCAGGCACAATCCAGATGCTAACACGAGACATTGGCATAATTTTTGGAATACTTGCAGCAGTCATACCATTAACTTTATTGCAACTAAAAGAAGTACAAAGACGAGAGGGAATTGACAGGCACCTCCCATTGTTTTTACTATCACTAGTCAGCTCCATTCAGAGTGGCTCTAATCTTATTCAGGCAATACAGATGGTTCCAGAGCGCAACATGGGCAATTTAGGGCCATTACTCAAAAATCTCAAGGCAAACATCAGTTGGGGTATGCCAATAACTGAGGCATTTGAGAACTTTACAAAAAAAGCAGGAACTAGAATGGCAAAACGTGTTGTGGTATTATTAGAGATAGCGTTCAAAAATGGCGGAAACGTTGCAGAAAATCTAGAAACCATCCAAAAATATGTCACAGAACTTAGAAACTTGGAAAAAGAACGAAAGTCGGCGCTCCAGCCATACACATACACAATATACATTTCATTTGCAGTCTTTATCTCAATTTCAGTAATATTGTCATCACAATTCTTTACCCAGATTGAATCCGTAAAACAACTACTAGTCACAACACACATTGCAAACTCTTCAAATGTTTTTTCTGCATTATCTGGAGTAGACATTACTCAAATTGATTCATTATTGCTAAACATGGCAATAATAGAAGCAATATTTGGTGGATTGGCCGCAGGCAAAATTGGTAGCGGCTCGTATGTTTCAGGCATAAAACACGTCATAGTCATGATAGTAATTGCCGTAATTGCATTCAATGTTGTATGATTTTTCCAAAAACACATGCATACGATCAGATGTTGTGCAAAAAAACACCATCTCACTGATAAGTTATACGCAAGTCATTTTATAGATAAGCGAAAATGACTCTTAAATGTACAGTTACAACCGTGGGGGAAGAAAAATTGTCCGTTCGAAAAAAACAGAGAACGTCGTTAATACGTAATAATCAGACAGATTCCATGGAGGATCTATCTCTGAGCAAGTCAGATCCAGAAATGACAAAGACCCACAACCCATATGTGGAAGAGTTGGCAGGGGAGCTATCTGCAATTTTGGATTTGGATGAGCTTGAAACAAGGATTTACCTAAATCTGTTGAGGACGGGGCCAATTACTGCTAGCGCACTTGCAAAAGAAATCAGTGTCGATAGAGCCAAGACATATCGCACAATAGACAAGCTCTCAAGTAATGGCATTGTATCAATATCATTTTCTTCTCCAAAGCTTTGCATTGCATCAGAACCGGACGAACTACTATCCATAACACTAAAGAAAAAAGAAGAAGAGATAAGCAAAATCAGAAAAGATGGCAAAAAACTGATTGATAAAATCAAAGACATTAGTAGCTCAGAGACAAAATCAACCACTCCAACATTTAGAATCATACAGGGAATTGAAAACATTACATCTCAGATAGAGCGAATGCTAGAAAACAACACAAACGTGTTCTATCTGGTTACTACCCTAGAAGATGTATCAAAATTATACCACACCACCATACCAGAGAAAATCAAGCAGACAGAGCGTAACGGTGGCTCGGTACGCCTAGTAGTGGATGAGATTCCAGATAAAATGAGGCTCTTTATCAAGCGATTTGGTGCAAGTGAGGTCAGAATTGGAAAATTACCATCAAAAGGAAGAATTGCGGTGTCAAAAAGCTGTCCGCTAAGCGGCAAGCTTCTAATGTCAGATTCTGCAATCAAGGGCAATCTACATGAAAACACTGACGCAGAATGTGCGCTGTTTACAAACTCGGACGAAATGACAGACAACATTCACACATTATGCACATTTATCTGGAAGAGCTCAGCCCAAGTGGAATTATAATTTTTATAAACAATAAATAGCTCAGCTAGCCAACAACACAAGGAATCTTGTTTATCATCAATTACAAAAATTATGAAGAAATTGCAGGGGCAAAAGCAGCCAAACTCGCATTAGTTGCAGGCAAGATAGCAAAAAAATACAGAGTCAAAATAGCAATAGTACCACCTCACCATCTCTTAGGGATAAAGTATTCAGGACCAATACTTGCTCAACACACAGATAACGCCAAAGTCGGAAGTACGACTGGCTTTGTCATACCAGAATTACTAAAAAAATCAAAAATATCAGGTTCCCTGATAAACCACTCTGAGCATAGAATCTCATCAAATGATATTGCAGATCTAGTAGGGCGATTCCGCAACCTAGGACTAGTCTCTGTTGTTTGTGTTCAGGACGCCAAAGAGGCGGCAAGATATGCCAAGCTAAACCCAGATTATATCGCAATAGAGCCTCCAGAACTAATTGGTTCAGGTAAGGCAGTATCTACAGAAAGACCGGAATTGATCACCGAGTCAGTAAAGGCAGTAAAGAGTGCAAAAAACTCTACTAAGCTGCTCTGCGGCGCGGGGATTGTATCTGGAGAGGATGTTAGAAAAGCAATCGAGCTTGGCTCATCAGGAATACTAGTGGCAAGTGGAATAGTCAAGGCAAAGAACTGGAGTGCGATCGTAGAGGAATTTGCCAAGGCAATGCTTAAAACCCCTTCAAATTGATAGAAAAATTCGGTGATAAAATAATGAAAATGGTTTACTTTTTTAATGAGGGAGACGGTAAGAACAAAAAACTCCTAGGCGGTAAAGGCGCAGGCCTATGTGAGATGACACAACTCAATCTACCAGTACCGCAGGGATTTACAATTACAACCGAAGTTTGCAAATTATACTATCAAAACAACAAATCAGTTCCAAAGGAATTATGGGCTGAGGTAAAAAAGAACATTACCAAGCTAGAAAAAATTACAAGAAAGAAATGGAATTCGTCTGAGAATCCATTACTAGTGTCAGTGCGTTCTGGTGCGGCACTATCAATGCCCGGTATGATGGATACAATTCTAAATTTGGGACTAAATGATATCACAGTTGAGGCACTATCCAAAAAGACAAACAATCCACGATTTGCGTGGGATTCTTATCGCAGATTTATCCAGTTGTTTGGCAAAGTAGTATTTGGCGTCAATGACAAAAAATTTGACCATGTACTAGAAGAGGCCAAGAAGAAACAAGCGGCCACAACAGATAGTGACCTAACCGAACAATCGCTTAGAAACATAGTATCTCAATACAAACAGATTTGCCAGGATCATACAGGTAAGCCATTTCCGTCAAACCCAGATGAGCAATTACAGCTGGCAGTAATGGCAGTCTTTAACAGTTGGATGGGTGAGCGTGCCATTGTATATAGAGAGAAAAATCACATTACAAAAGACATTGCTGATGGCACTGCTGTAAATGTGGTAGCCATGGCTTTTGGCAACATGGGCAATGATTCCGCAACTGGTGTGGTATTTACCAGAAATCCAGGAGATGGAACAAACCACATCTTTGGCGATTACCTAGTCAATGCGCAAGGAGAAGACGTCGTGGCAGGCGTTAGAACTCCAAAATCAATAGACGAAATGAGAACAGAAATGCCAAAAAGTTATGAGTTATTGTTAAAGACCTGCAAAAGACTAGAAAAACACTACAAAGAACCACAAGACATAGAATTCACAGTCGAACAGGGCAAATTCTACTTACTACAGACACGTTCTGCAAAAATGAATGCTCAGGCTATGATCAAAACATCAGCAGACATGGTAAAAGAAAAGCTCATCAACAAGGACAGAGCTTTAATGAGACTCAACGCGGATCAGCTAGAGCAATTGCTCCACAAAACAATTGATGTGGAGAAGGCAAAACAATTCCAAAAAGTAGTACGAGGAATTGCAGCATCGCCTGGTGCGGCAAGCGGAGTTGCAGTATTTGATGTAAAACGAGCAGTTGCCATGGGTGAAAATGGTGCCAAGGTAATTCTGGTGCGAGAGGAGACCAAGCCAGAAGATGTTCCAGCATTTTTTGCATCAGTTGGAATTTTGACTAGCCGTGGTGGAAAAACATCTCATGCAGCAGTAGTTGCAAGAGGAATGGGCAAGCCATGTATCGTAGGATGCTCAGATATGAAGATTTTACCAGAAGCAAAACAGGCAACAGTTGGAAACATTACCATTCATGAGGGAGATGCAATAACAATTGATGGATCACAGGGTGATGTTTACCTAGGAGATGTCCCAACAATAGAACCAAAGATAACAGAGGATTTCAAGACAATTCTTGATTGGGCACAAATGACAAAATCAATAGGGATCAGAGCAAATGCAGATACTCCAGATGGCGCACAACTAGCGAGAAAATATGGAGCTCAAGGAATTGGCCTGTGCAGAACAGAGCGAATGTTCAACGCTGCAGACAGACTTGGATTGTTTGTAAATCTAATCATGGCAAAATCACTTGAAGAGCGAAAACAACATCTTACCAAATTACAAGAGCTGCAAAAAAACGACTTTATTCAAATTCTAAAAGCGATGGAAGGGTATAAGGTCACAATACGACTGCTTGACCCACCATTACATGAATTCCTCCCAAACCCAGAAGAACTGATCAACAAAATCCACAAGCTAGAAAAACAAGGTAGCACTCCAGACTTGGAAGAGGCCAAAATCATTCTTGCAAGAGCAAAAGAGCTTGCAGAAATAAACCCAATGATGGGCCACAGAGGAGTTCGAGTAGGCATCACTTATCCAGAAATCTATGAGATGCAAATACGCTCTGTTTTTGAGGCTGCAGCCGAGCTTGCAAAGCAAAAAGTAAACGCATTCCCACAGATAATGATCCCACAGGTTGGAAGTGTAGCCGAGCTAAACCACATCAAATCAATTTATGATAGAGTAAAGGCAGAAGTAGAATCAAAGCACGGATTAAAACTAAAGATAAACTTTGGAACAATGCTCGAAGTGGTTCGAGGATGTCTTACATCGCATGAGCTTGCAAATACAGCAGAATTTTTCAGCTTTGGAACAAACGACCTAACACAAGCAGTATTTAGCTTCTCAAGAGAAGATGCAGAAGGTAAGTTCCTTCCAGAATACCTAGAAAAAGAAGTACTCGAGCGCAATCCATTCCAAACCCTTGATGTCAACGGTGTAGGAAGCCTAATCAAAATAGCAGTTGCAAACGGCAAGTCAATAAAGCCTGGAATTGAGATTGGGGTATGCGGAGAACATGGAGGAGATCCAAATTCCATCAAATTCTTCCATAATGCCGGAGTATCCTATGTTAGCGCATCACCACATAGAATTCCAATTGCAATAGTAGCAGCTGCTCAGGCAAAAATACAACAGTCTACTGCAAAATCACCCAAAAAGAAATCAAAAAAGTCAAGACGCTAAGACAGCGACTCTATTTTACGAGATAATTGCCCCAAGGTAAATGGCTTTTCAAGCAGTACGATTTTGTCAAATAACTCATCAGTGTCGTCTTCTACTGCCCATCTCTGATATGCAGTAACAAACAGTATCTTTTGATCAGGATTTTTTGCCAAAATTTCTTTTGCTGCCTGTGCACCAGTCTTTTTTGGCATGTTATGGTCTAATAATACAAGATCAAACGGAGAATCATCAAGTGAGTCAAACTCGGATTTTGTGTATGCTTCTTTGTATTTTTTGACACATTCGCTTCCATCTTCGGTTGTGATCACCTTGTGACCCATTTTTTCCAACAGTATCTTGTATTGCCTTGCGGTAAACTTGTTGTCTTCTGCTACCAGTATTTTCAATGTGGTTTTGATATGATTTCAGATAGGTTTGAAAACTAGTGTGTTTTTTTTGAACAACAAATTTGGATTGTTCACTGATAATTCCTACGTAAGCCTTTATTTGCTAAATCGCATACACAGTTCAAGGTTCATTCGGCAATACCGATTTAGGATCAGTCAAAGACCAACCAAATCAGGTGAGGATATCATCTGTCGACCCTGTGTTCTACCAGATATCCTCACTTTTTCAATTATCTTTGTTTTAATGAGGTTGCTCGCTCAAAGCATTTCTCAGATTCCTCTATTTTTCCCAATATTTTTAGTGCAAAGCCTTTGTTGTACCAGGCATCAAAATAGCTTGGATTTAGCTTGATTGCCTCATCAAAGCACTGAATCGATTCATCCAGATTTTTTGTTTTTCCCAGTGCAAAGCCCTTGCCATTCCAGGCCAAAGAATTGTTTCTGTTTAGCTTGATTGCCTCATCAAAGCATTTGATGGATTCATCAAATTTGCCGGATTTTCCAACTGCTGTACCCTTGTTGTACCAGGCATCTGCGTTTTTTGGGTTTAGCTTTAGTGCCATATCATAACAAGGAATTGCCTTTTTAGTTTTGCCAGATTCATCTAGTGCAAAGCCTTTGTTGTTCCAGGCCTGTGAATTGTTTAGATCTAGTTTTATGGACTCGTCAAAGCACTTGATTGCTTCATCAAAATTGCCAGTTGACGCAAACGAATTTCCCTTGTAAAACCAGTCCTCTGTTGTCTTGCATTCTGGATATTTTTTTTTCATGCCGTCAAAGAGGCCCATTATTTTGTAAATGACATGTATGAATATGAGTTTTGATGTAGTAAAATTCATAGGATTACTATTTCTAGTACAACCATGCTTCCAAGAATTGACAGCATCAAGCAAGCAAGAACCAAGATCGGCGTTACGCAAAAAGAGCTTGCAAAGATGACTGGCGTTAGCACATCAATGATAAACCAAATAGAATCAGGGCGAAGCCAGCCAAGCTACGAAACGGCAAAACGAATCTTTGATAGTCTGGCCACCCTAGAAGGCAGAGCAGACCCAAACAAGGCAGGGGACATTTGCAGCAAAGAAATTGTCAAGCTAAGACCCACAGATTCGCTTCATGATGCCATTCACAAGATGAGAACAATGTCAATTAGCCAGATCCCAATATTCAACCTAGGCGAGCCAGTAGGAGCAATAACAGAAGACGGTGTGGTAAAGCACTTGGCTGACAGTGATGAATCGTCATGGAAAAAAATCAAGCTGGCGGATGTAATGGAGGCAAGGCCACCAATTGTGGATCATCAAACTCCTGCAAGAGCACTAGTACCGTTGATTCGATATTCCAAGTGCATCCTAGTGGCAAAGGCAGGCAAAATAATTGGAATCATTACTGCATCAGACACTCTGAAAATGCTAGAATAAAGATCTAAAACGAGTTCAAATTTGCATGCTCGCATAGTTTGTGGGGGATAATAGTTGGAAATGTTGATTTTGCACTAAATTTACACTTAAATTAGCCTCAGAAACAGGTTTTTGTAACTGCTTCAGATTAGATAGTGACTTCAGGCTAAACATTTTGGTTTTTTGCCTGGACCGCGTTGCCCTACATGTTTTCATTTTCCATATTATACTAGAGCAAATACTAAAACAATCTCTAAAGTAATTCACTTAATCTTTTTCAAGACTTGAAAAGTTACTAGTTCATTTGTTGTTACTGAGAATATCGATTACATCTTGTATTCTTTGAGGATTTAATGCATATTGTGGTCCATATGATGTGGGATGCTGCAAGACAAGATTTTCCTTTACAAGTTTCTTTAGCTTCTTGTCCACATCTCCTTTGAGGTGAGATGGAAAGCCACGCTTTAGATCCTCTAACCCTAAATGACGCCCGCCAATTCTCTTATCATAGAATAATTTTCTTAGAATTGCCTTGCTAGTATCGTCAACCATTAAACATGATTGGCTTTCTTTGATTTAAGTATTATGTAATTATTTACATAATAATGGGTAATTATATTAAGCATTGTAACTATTTGTTACAATAGTCATGACCACAGCAAAAACAAGAAAAGCATTGGAGACTGGGCCGCTAGAAAGCGTCTTTCCGGGAAGCACTTCTAAAATTTTGGACTTTCTTGCAACATTCAAGGATTGGGATTATTCCATATCAGATATTGCAAAAAATGCAGGAATATCGTTCAAGACTGCACTACATGAGATAAAGAGCCTAGAAGAGCAGGCAGTAGTTTCTAAAACAAGAACTGTTGGCAAGGCAACAATGTACAAGCTAAATCTGGAATCAAAGCAGGGCTCTTACATTGACAAGCTGGCATTTGAGATTGCCACAAAAAGAGCACAAGAATCAACCAAAAAGATTACTGCATAAGAGAATCAAAATCCCTGCAACATTTTTAAACAAATTTCGTAATACAAAGTATGAATTCAATTTCAGATCTCAGAAAAAAACGAAACCGGATAAAAAAGCAATTACAAAAAATAGCCCTCATTGAAGGCCATGATTGGCGCAACTTAGTACGAGAAGAAAGACCCTTGCGGAAAAAATT
>CAYYBJ010000036.1:0-9911 GCA_964470325.1 uncultured Candidatus Nitrosotenuis sp.
CTGACAGTACCGTCTGATCTACAAAATGCTCAAAAATTGATGGTTTCTACACAGCCTATTGTAATATCAAAAGATAAATCGATTCAACGTCCCTAGTCGTATAGTTGAGCATCTGTGAATTTTGCAATTCTGCATTTGGCGACAGAAAGTGCTACTTTTGCACAAAGCAAGTCTGCACCTCTTGCATGACTGATGATAGGACTAGATGCAAAAAATGCTATATTGCAAAAAGAAAACTGTCTGTAAAACAAATCATAAGAAAAAACAAGATCATAGTCGGCTTTGTTGCATTTGTTTGGTTTTATGCCGTGTTTCCAGGACCTCTGGTGCCCGGCCTGCACTCTGGATATTATACCATATTTGTAATGGCCGCAATAATCTGCATGATACCATTATGTTTGATGATGTTTTTTTGGTCGCTGCATCCACCGTCATCTGATGTGAAATAATTTTTGTGTGATTATACAATTGGTAATTTCTAGCTTTGTGTTTTGGTACTAGGCACTAGTTCATGATTCTACCAGTTGGTTTTTTAGTTTGGTTGACGTATTATATGCCCGGAGGAGAAAAACATGCAAAAACAAATTCCAAAAATAACGTCCTGGATATTATTTGTGGGGCTAGGTCTAGCAGTATTTTCCGTGCTGGTCATCACCACCATAGTTCCAATCGCACACTGGGTCCCAATGAGTGTGACAGAGACTGCCAAGGTAATTGCAGTCACCGAAAACGGATGTGTAGTAGAAGGTAGCTATGGATATCCAGTAACAGTGTCTAGCTGTGCAGCAAAGCCTGGAGATGAGATTTCCGTCTCGTACAGCGTGCCTGCAATATTTGATAGCCAGTACATGAAGCGAGTAGAGTCCAAGGCATCATACGTGATACCTTAGATTCTTTTTTCTTGTCTGCATATTCTACAATATGTAGAATGGTGTAACAATGTTAGTTCAATGTTATATGTGATGGATGCTTAGTATTAGTATGATTTTTAGAAAGTGCGTTCATTGCGGGCGCGAGTTTGAGGATGTACGCAATAGCGGTGTTTGCTCTACACAATGTGCAAACGAGATAAACTAGGCTTTTTTGTACTTGATTTTTTTGCCGCAAAAAGGGCAGTAATTGATTGGGATTTGCGTTGTGGATTCATATGATATTGAATCTATAATTGTGAATTTTCCTGTGGTATAATTCCAGCTTGGGAATTTTTTGTTGTGGTTTTGGAAGGACTCGCAGCAGAATTTTGTGGCCTTGGATAGTGTGTGATCAGTGTAGGATTTTTTTGGGTCTTCTGGGTCTGGCCTCGTTGTTTTTGTGTAGAATGCGTCCAATATTTCTTTTCTGATGTGGGACAATATTGAGATTGTCCTAAATTAGAGTTATTGTATAAATTAAAAAATACTAATGATTAAATTGTATGTAGAACGCCATGATGTGTGATTCAGAATAGAAATATTTTGAGCCTTAAAAATGAACCTACAGTTACGGATTCCCCGCAGACTCGCAACGTGAGATTAGATGAGTTTTTGATTTAGAGTAGTGAAACAATCTCTTTGGTAAATTCTGCAGTTGTTTTTGTCCCACCAATATCCTGCGTCTTTATCCCTTTATTCACAACACCATACACTGCAGATTCCAGCTTTTTGGCAACCTCAAAACATTTGGAATCATTGTGTTTTTTGCCCAACCAATCTAGCATCATCTTGGCAGATAGAATAAACGAAGAAGGATTTGCAATTCCCTTTCCGGCAATGTCAAATGCAGCCCCGTGAACCGGCTCAAACAAGGCAAAATCATCACCAATATTTGCAGCTGGCGCCATTCCCAAGCCACCCACCACTTCGGATGACTCGTCAGATAGAATGTCGCCAAATAGGTTGGTAGTCACAATGACATCAAATGTTTCAGGACGCCTAATCAAGTTCATTGCGCATGCATCTACATACATTTGATCAAATGATACATCAGAGTATGATTTTGCAACATCTGCACAAACCCTAGAGAACAAGCCATCTGTCTTTCTCATAACGTTGGACTTGTGCACGCATGTTACTCGTTTTTTGCCATTTCGGATTCTTGCAGTCTCAAATGCATATTTTGCAATCTTGGCAGATGCCTTCTCCGAAATTATCCTAAATGCAACTGCTGCGCCTTGTACCTCAAACTCTTGGCCGGTGTACAAGTCCTCGGTATTCTCCCGTACAATTACCATGTCAATATTGTCCTTGAGCGCATTCATTCCAGGATAGGATTTTGCAGGACGAATGTTGGCATACAAGTCCAACATTCTGCGTAACACCACGATGACATCTGCAGCTGACTCGCCTACCGGTGCCTTCATGCAAACATCAGACTTTTTGATTGCATCTAGTGTCTGGTCTGGCAATGCTTTGCCATACTGTTTTAACGCGATGTCGCCTGCCAGTAATTTTTGAATGTCAAATTTTACATCCAGTTTATCATGAATTGTATTTAGCACAGAGACGACAGACTCGGATAATTCCGGCCCTATGCCGTCTCCGGTAATTAATGAAATTCTATACATGGTCAGCCCCTAGCTGCCTAGTTTTTTCTGCTTTAGTGTGTTTTTGAACATTATTCGGTTTATTCCTTCAATTACTGCCTGAACGCTTGTTGTGACAATGTCCTCACCAATTGACTTGGCAGATGCGACATTTCCATATGCATCCTCTACTTTTATGGTAACCTCACATAATGCGTCTGCGCCACCGGAAATAGAGTCTAGCTTGTATTCTTTTACGCGCACCTTCGCTATTTCACCCGTGGTTTTCTGGATTGCATTGATTGCTGCATCGACTGGACCCACACCAAAATCAGTTCCGCTGTAATCGGTGCCGTCAATGTTTATCTTGACAAAAGCATACGGCATCGTGCCAATACCAGTAGATACTGAAAATCCTGCTAGCTGGACTATTCTCTTGATCGGATGCTCTGATAGTATCTCATTTGCAATTGATACCAATTCCACTTCGGTTACCTGTTTTCCCTGGTCGCCAATTGCCTTGACCTTGTCCAGAATTTGCTTTAGCTGATCCTCGTTTGGCTTGACGCCATATTCATCCAGCATTGCAGATACTCCGTGTATTCCTGCGTGTTTTCCTACCTGCAACCATCTTGTCCTTCCAACCAACTCTGGGCTGATTGGCTCGTATGTCAATGGATTATTCAAAATACCATGGGTGTGGATTCCAGATTCGTGGCCAAATGCATTTTCACCAACTATAGCTTTGTTTGGCTGGACCTTGATTCCCACCAAGTTTGAGACGAATTTTGAAGTATCATATAGTAATTTGGTGTTGATTCCAGTTTCCCATTTTTGATCACCAAACTGTAAACACTGCAATGCCATCACAAATTCTTCTAGTGATGCATTTCCTGCCCGCTCGCCAATTCCGTTTATTGTGACATGTGCACATTGTGCTCCTGCCTGCACACCAGATATTGCGTTTGCAACTGCAAGGCCAAAGTCATTGTGACAATGTACCGATACTGGAAGATGTGTTGCATCTATTGCATCACGAGTAATTTCTGCAATGTATTGTGGTGTGGAATATCCCACGGTATCTGGAATGTCGATTCTGTCAGCACCAGCTTTTGCTACCTCGCCAAATACATGTTTTAGAAATGTCCTATCAGTCCTTGTGGCATCCTCTGCTGAAAACTCTACCTGCAAGCCGTGCGCCTTGCCATATTCCACTGCCTCGATTGCCTTGGCTAGCGCCTGCTCTCGTGTCATCTTTAGCTTGTACTGTAAATGAATATCAGATGTTGCAATGAAAGTGTGGATGTACTTTAGGCCACAGTCGATTGCAGCGTCAATGTCTTTTTTGTTGGTTCTGGCAAGACCACATAATTCCGCCTTGAGTCCAGCCTTTGTAATCATCTTGATTCCCTGCTGCTCGCCCTCAGAGATTACCGGAAAGCCTGTCTCTATCGCATCTACTCCTAGCTCGTCCAATCTCTTGGCGATTGATAGCTTTTTCTCAGGAGATAGTGCAACGCCTGGTGTTTGCTCTCCGTCTCGTAGTGTGGTATCAAAAATTCTTACTCTCAATTAATCTCCGCCTCGCTGTAGTGCAGCTGCTCCTGTCCTTGCAATGTCTAGTATTTCATATGGTGCAAGTAGCTCTTGAAGGTTGTTGATCTGCTCAGGCGTGGCAGTCAACTCTACCATGATTGAATCCTTTCGCGCATCATGGATTTTTGCGCCAAACGAGTTTGCGATATTGTTGATTTCCATGGAATCTGACGGCTTTGATATTTTGACTCTAAACAATGACAATTCCCGAAATACCGTCTTTTTGTCGTCTAGCCGCTTTACCTCTATGGTATCAATCATTTTGTCTAGTTGCTTTACAATTTGATCAATCTGCTTTTCATCACCGATTGTAGTAATTGTCATCTTGGAAAATTCCGGATTCTGAGTTACACCCACAGAGATTGAATCAATGTTAAAGTTTCTTGAGCGAAACAAATGAGTCACCTTGAATAGTATGCCAGGCTTGTTTTCCACTAAAATTGAGAGTATTGCCCACACCATAATACCACCTATGACGGCAAGATCATGTCCTTAAGCGATGTGCCTGGTGCTACAAATGGCAACACGTCTTCTTCTGGGTCAATTGGAATGTCAATTACTGTCGCAATATCGGATTTTAGCCCTGCCCTGATTGCTTGGCCTAGCTCATCTAGGTTTCCTACTCTAATTCCCTGTGCACCGTAGGACTCTGCCAATTTACAATAGTCTGGACACTGTTTTTGATCAACGCCAATCATCCTTCTGTCATAGAATGTTCTTTGCCACTGGGCAACCATACCTAGCGTGTAATTGTTTACCAAGAATACTATGACTGGTAGATTGTCTAGGACCGAGGTAGCTAGCGAGTTTTCTGTCATGTTGAAACTTCCATCGCCTGCAATATCCACTACTGGCAAGTCAGGTCTTGCTGCCTTTGCGCCAATTGCTGCCGGGAATCCCCAGCCCATCGTACCCAATCCGGTTGAGCTAAAGAACGTGCCAGGAGCTATGACATCATAGAATAACGACGCCCACATTTGGTGCTGGCCCACTTCGGTTGTAACTATAGATTGTGCAGGCATTACCTCTCGTAGCTTGCGCAAGATTCTAGCAGCTGTCAATTCTCCAGGATGTAGTTTTAGATTGTCTCGCCAGTATTGCTTTACTTCGGTGACATGCTTGAGCCATTCGTTTTCTTCTGTCTTTTTGAATGCCTTTTGCATTAACAATTTTACAAATATTCTAAGGGATGCCTTGACATCACCAACGATTGCAACGCTGGTTGTCTGGTTTTTGCCGATTTCTGCCGGATCTACATCCAAATGTATGATTTTGAGATTTTTCTCAAACTCGTCAAATCGTCCAACTGACCTGTCAGAGAATCGAGTGCCTATTGCCAAGACACAGTCGGCTTCTGACATTATCTTGTTTGCCTCTGCGTGGCCATGCATGCCTATTGGACCTAGGGATAATGCGTGATTTTCTGGAAATGCCCCCTTGCCCTTGAATGTTGACACCACTGGAATCATTAGCATTTCTGCTAGGGATTGTAATTCCGCAAATGCCGAAGATATGATTACTCCTCCACCAGCTAGGATGACTGGCTTTGTAGAGGATAATAACAACTTGATTGCTTTTTCTATTGCAACTACATCTGGATCAGTCCAAGGATGATATCCACGAATTTTGACTTCTTCTGGGAACGGAATCTCGGCTTCATTTGTCTGAACATCTTTTGGAATGTCAATCAGAATTGCGCCGGGCCTCCCTGTCTCTGCAATGTAAAATCCCTTTTTGACCACCTCTGGAATGTCGACTGCCCTGACTGGCTGGAATGAATATTTTACAACTGGGTTTGCAATTCCTATAATGTCGCTTTCCTGGAATGCATCTCGCCCAATCATTGCAGTGGGCACTTGACCTGTGATAGCTACCATTGGTGAAGAATCTGCGTTTGCAGTTGCAAGACCAGTTACAATATTGGTAGCGCCAGGTCCAGAGGTTGCAAAGCAGACACCTGCCCGTCTTGATACCCTGCCATATCCGTCTGCCATGTGTGCAGCGGATTGTTCGTGTCTGACTAGAATGTGTCTGATGTTGCTCTTGTAAAGCTCATCATACATTGGAAGGTTTGCACCTCCCGGTAGCCCAAAGATCTCCTTGACCCCTTGTTTTTCTAATGCTTTGATTAACGCTTTTGCACCAGAGAGTTTTTCCATAAATTAATCACCCACAAATGCGCTGTAGTATAGATTTACAGCACCAGCTCGACTGTTACCAGAAGTGGTTGTGTCAAGCTGTATGTCATGTTCAGTGTATAGAGTTGATGAGATTTTTATAAAGATTGCTTGATGTTTTGAAGCCAAATCCCAAGGCTTAAAGTCAGAGTAGACTCATGAATTTCCGTGTCAGATAGGGAAGACATCATACGGATAATCGAGACGTTCTTTGAATGCGGCAAGACAAAAGACCTCGCACCGCTTCGTGAAATCCAGTTGAACGATTCTGCATTTTCATCATTTTCTGATCTTCCGCCGTATGATCTGAAGGACTACAAGACGTCAGTGGAGTTAGAGGAGCTTCGATTCATCTCGATATCTGACTATGATTACGCCATACGAAACCCAAAGATCAGTCTGTTTGGCGATGTCGCAATAGTAGCATTTGAGCTAATCCAAAAGGGGATGCTAGTTGACACCAAGGCATATACTGGTGAGTTTATGGAAATTGATGGTCGTGCAACCTTTGTTCTGGTCAGAAAGCCGAGCTGGAAGATAGCTCACATTCATCTATCAAAAGTTTCTTAAACCATAAAGAAGCCCGAGCGTTTTTGCAGAGAGATAAACTAAGTCGTTGCGGCATCATATTTTACATCTTGTTGAAGATTCTGAGTTTTTGGTAATATAACAACAAATGTTGTAGGCTTTGTTTTAACAGAGATTGTACCATAATGCTGCTCCACGGTGTTTTTACAGCTAACCAAGCCAAGACCAGTTCCTCGTTGTTTTGTAGTGAACAGCGGGGTGAACATTTTCTTGAGTATTTCATCATCAATTAATTGCCCAGAATCTTCTATTTCGATTATGACCTTGTTGTTTTTTTCAACTGCACGTATTCTAATTTTACCTGCTCCATCAATTGCCTGAATCGCATTTATAATCAAATTAGTAAAGACAGCTTCAAGTTTTAGCTTGTCACACTCCAAATGAATGTCACCGACAGACATTTGGAAATCAACCGTGCTAGGCATGTCTATTTTTTCCAGCACTAAAGACAGCAAATCATGTAGTGATGAATCTTCTATTCGTAGATTTGTAACTCGCACATAGTCCAGTACATCATTGATTTGGTGATTCATTCTTTCAATTGCCCGCTTCATTCGCTGGTATTGCAGAAGGGTTTTCTCATCATAGTCCTTGTTTCGGATTAATAGAATGTCCAGTGTACTTTGAAGAACGCTCAAGGGGTTTCTCAGATCATGTGCAATTCTTGCAGATAGTTGTCCAATTGATGCAAGTTTTTCCTTTTTTAACAACATGTCAGTTTTTTGTGCCACAATAAACTCCAGATTATTGCGCTCGTCCTCTAGCTTTCTTGTTTGCAACTTAACCAGACTTTTGAGCTTCTTGTTCATTATAACAACTATAAGCCCAAACGCGCTCAGCACACCAAACATCACATACACATAGTATTCCAAAAATTGGTGGTTTGAAGAGCCTACTAATAATAAAGAAAAAAACCCAACGGTAACAATTCCAATAAAGAACAACACGAATATTGAGTTTTTTATAATTTGTAAAATGTCGGATTTTGATTCTAGTATTGGATATAGTATCCCAACAATTGTTGCGCCAACAACCCATAGAATCATCGAGTCAATCCACAACGTAAAGCCAGCCTCTGAGAAGACCCAGCCTGAAGAATATAATGAAAGTGGGATAACAACTACCAAAATTGTTGGAATGATTAGTGTGAGTTTTTTTATTTTCTTGTATTCAATTACAACATCATTTTCTTCTTGTGATGATAGTCCGATGTCTTTTTGAAAATGAAATTTTTCTGATTTGATAAGGCCGCCAAGAAGAGTAATTGCAAATCCAATTCCAATTGATACCACATTGCCAATCAAAAGTGGAATATCATTTGAGGTGGTCTGAATCGAAATTGAGCCAAACATGTAATTGGCAGATAATAGCCACGATGCAACTCCAGCCGCCAAGCCAGCAACTGCCGCAAGTGTTGCAGCAGTTCTATTTGTTTTTGACCACAGCAGTGCAAGACACACAGGTCCGATAGCAGCTCCAATTAAAATTCCCATTACCAGATACAGATATTGTAGGTTTAGATGTAAATTGAACAGGACTATGCCCAAGAATCCCATCATCACGCCAAGTATTACTACCAGCTTTCGCTTAACAGAGAAAACCTTCTCGGTCGTAGCGTTTGGATTTATGTAATTTTTGTAAATGTCCTGGCTAATTAGGGAGGAAATTGCCATTAGTTGTGCAGAGCCTGCAGAAGTCACTGCTGTGACTAGCATAGTCAAAATTAGAATTGCCCCAAATATGTTCAGTATCCCAAAGGCTGCAAATGGCGCCACAAGTCCATTGTTTAGGGCATCATCAGATATTGGGATCCCAAGCCCCGCTGCAACCAATCCAAGTGTAGATGCCACGCCAAATGGAATAGCAAACCAAGTCAGTCCGCCAATTATAAAGGCCTTTCCGGCTATTTTGTGTTTGGCAGCAATTGCTCGTTGCCAGTATGACTGATCAACGAATACAGTTCCAAGATTTCCAACTATGTTTATAACGCCAAAGATCAGCCCTCCAATGGATGCCATTGTAAGAAATGATCCCATAGTATTACCATTAACTGGCATCAGTATTGCTGATTGTTGTAATTTCTCATACATGCCAGAAATTCCTCCAATTTCTGGGCTGAAAAAATAAACAAACGAAACAAAGATCAATGTACCAACAAATAGCACCATTACATTGATATAATCGGCAAGAAATGTTGCTCGAAGGCCACCAAAATACGTATACAAAATAATTCCAACTGGAATCAAAAATGAGACAATTTCCAGATTAATTCCAGTCAATTCATGAATTACTGCGGCACCGCCCAAAACCAGCATTGATGTTACAATTGTGTTTGTAAGAATTGCAAAAAATAAAAAGACCTTGTGTGAGTGCGTTCCATATCTTTGATGAATTATTTGGGTAAAAGTGGTAACATTAGGAAAGTTCATTTTTACTTTCATTGCCAATATGCCAAATAATACAATCGGAATTGTTGCCCCAGCAGCATACCAAAATGGACCTGATATTCCAAACTGGTAGGCAACCGTGGAGGATTGTAACAGTGTGGCTGCCCAGACCCACGCAGAAATAATTGATGTCGATACTAGTCCTGTTTTGACAGATCTGCCTGCAGTTGAAAACCAATCACTGGTCTTTTTTGTACCAAGCCATTTGGTTTCTGCCTTGATAATAAGTGATACCACTAGAGCAATAAACAGCCCAACTCCTAGTAGTATTACATATCCTATTTCCGCTGAAAGTATCAACATCCTTACATAGTATAAAAAATCAAATGTGGTTGTTTGTTCATTTTAGACAAACACAGAAAAATTAGGCTCTGATATTAGGTTTTGAGAAAATCTATTGTGGTTTGCTGACCGCTGGTGCAGGAGTCACGGGCTGTGCGGCTGGTTTCGGTTGTTGCTTTGTCTGTGCCGGTTTATTTTGATTTGGATTTCCTGAGTTTGGCTTTTCTTGTGAAGGTTTGTTTTGTGGTCTTTGTTGGTTTGGTTTTGGTTTGTTTTGTGGTCTTTGTTGGTTTGGTTTTGGTTTGTTTTGTGGTCTTTGTT
>CAYYBJ010000036.1:10011-12467 GCA_964470325.1 uncultured Candidatus Nitrosotenuis sp.
GGTTTGGTTTTGGTTTGTTGCCTTGAGGACGATTTTGGTTTTGATTAGAGTTGCCAATGTATTGTTGTGTGGGCTGTCCCTTTGCTAGTTGCTGGAACAGCTTGTATGCCTGATCCAGATTGTAATTAGAGTGAACAATTGCTCGTACTGCTCTAATCATTGCAACAGGATATTGTGATTGCCAAATGTTTCGCCCCATGTCTACGCCGGCTGCACCTGCCTTGATAGAGTTGTACGTGAGGGCAAGCGCGTCGCGTTCTGGGATTTTTGGTCCTCCTGCCACAATGATTGGAACGGGGCAAGAGTTGACTACCTTTTGAAAGTTATCACAATAATAGGTCTTGACCATGTGTGCGCCAAATTCTGCTGCAATTCTGCACGATAGTGACAGGTATCTTGCATCTCGCTTTTCTAGTTCTTTTCCTACGGCAGTTACAGCAAGCACTGGCAAGCCATATTCTTCTGCTTCATTTACTAGATGACCTAGGCCAACCAGAGACTTGTGCTCGTATTTGGCACCTACAAAGATAGACATCGTAACTGCTGTTGCATTAATTCTAATTGCGTCTTTGACGCTGGTTGTGATTTCCTCATTGGATAGGTCTTCGCCAATGATGCTTGCACCGCCCGATACTCGCAGTACTATTGGTACTGGAAAGTTTGGATCAACTGAGCTTCTAACCACTCCTCTTGTTACCATCAAAGAGTCACAGTATCTCATAATTGGAGAGATTGTTCTTCTTGGTACTTCGAGTTTTTCTGTTGGTCCAAGAAAATAACCATGGTCTACTGCAAGCATTACTCCTCTGCCGTTGTTTGGTTTCAGAATGCTTGCAATTCTGCTTTTTAGTCCGTAATCCATATCTGTAAAAATGACCTAACCAGACCCTTCTTAATCTTTTGCTCAGCCGTTTATTACTATCTTCATGGCGTTCTGTCCTGTATGTGCATGCTCAAACGCCTTTTGTGATTCTGCTAGTGTGTATCTATGTGTGATGAGCTTTTTTGCAGGAACTTTGCCAGACGATATCAGATCGAGTGCTTGCTTTGTGTCCTTGTCGGATGCTGCATAGCTTGTAACTATTGTGAGTTCCTTAGAGTAGACCACACTCATGTCTAGACTCAGTGTTGCGCCTTTGGATGGAACACCAAACATGACTATGGTACCTCCTTTTCTTGTTAGTGCTATGGCATCAGTAACTGCAGACAGTGCGCTTGTAGCCACAATTGACACATCAACACCCACGTTCTGCGTCTCCTCGAGGATTTTTTGAATTGACTGAGGAGTTCCAGACTTTAGCGGAATTGCTCCAATGGATTTTGCATAGTCGAGTCTAAAGTCATTGAGATCTAGCGCAAATATTTTGGAAAACTCGTTTGCCTGTGCAAGCATTACGTGCATCATTCCAGTTGGGCCTGCCCCAAAGATTGCTGCAGTGTCTCCTTTTTGATAGGAAAACTTGTTCCATGATCTGATGCAACATGCAAGAGGCTCTATCATTGCGGCCTCATCAAATGACATTGAATCAGGAATTTTGAGGACTCCACCATGAGAGACATTCCATTCCGGAACTACATATTCTTCCGATAAGCCGCATGGAGATAAATTAGTTTCATAGTATTTTGAGCACATTGTCTCGTTGCCATGATTACAAAGATGACATGAGTAACACGGAACATGGTGATGAGTAAAGACACGGTCTCCTTTTTTGAATTCTTTAATGCTTGAGCCAACTTCAATTATAGTTCCTGCTGGCTCGTGTCCAAGTCTCATTGATGGTTGGCCATATTTTCCAAATACTTTTTCCACATCAGAGCCACAAATTCCACAGGACTGCATCTTTACTAGAACGTCTCCAGGACCAAGTACAGGTTTTGCAGTTTCAGTTACATCCACAAATGCTGGTCCTTTGACTGATGCAGTCTTCATTTGATAAAAAGTGCTAGCACAGAGTATATGTATTCTTACTCAGACCTTGCATGCATAGTTTTTTTTGCCTTAGAATTTTGATTTGTTTGTCAGGTTTGTCGACAAATTCATTTTGTATTTTTGATCCCCTTACCGGTTTTTGTCCAAATCGCTGTGATGATTGTACCCCGGTTTGCCATTTCGACTAGTGCATCATGTCTGTGATACAATGCACCCAGTTTGCCCTTCCATCGCAATATCTCAGGATGATGCGAATATCCAGATTTTCCGTGTCAGAATGGCCCAAATTGCATGCAGTTCGCGATGCTCACCTAACAAGTGCTCAGGATAGAGTTGTTTTGGTGGAATGTCCCAGATGCGCATAGATTTTTTGCAGGAAAATCAATTTTTAAGAATTTAGTGGAGGTTACAAAAATCCAAAATCATCTAAGGCTAACTGTTAGGCACTAGGAAACACTCGCCTTGTCTAGATTAATAATTAAAAACATGGAACAACATCATTTATGATTCAGCTGGACATTGTAAC
>CAYYBJ010000037.1:0-11785 GCA_964470325.1 uncultured Candidatus Nitrosotenuis sp.
GCAAGTGCTGCTCCAATTGAAAATGACAAACCAATTCCCAGTGAGCCTCCGCAAAACTCTACTCCTGGGCACTTGAGATCTGGATGGCCTTGTAGTCTGCTTCCAAATTTTCGCAGTGTATCCAGCTCGGATTCGTCAAAATATCCTGCAAGTGCCATATTTGAGAACAACCCAGGTGAGGCATGGCCTTTGGACAATACTAGTTTGTCCCGGTCTTGCCATGTCGGGTTTTTTGGATCATATCTGAGATATTTGAAAAATATGCAGCCCATTATCTCTGCCATTGAAAAAGAGCCTCCAGGATGGCCAGAACCAGCAGTTGAGGTTGCGCGAATTACAAGCTTGCGTGCCTTTCTGATATTTTTTTTTATTCCATAATAGTTGAGGCCCATTTCAATCAAGCATAACTAGCAAAGTCATGTTTTGAGGCTGCTCCCGGATTAAATAAAAAGCTATTTTCCACTCAATGCTTTAATCTCGATCTGACATAGTGATATTGTGGATCTGCACAAAATAACGCCGCTTGTAATTTACGACAACCGGTGTTATCTTTGTACCAAGTTCGCAAGGGCGGTAAACTTTTTGGCAAGGGGAAAACTCTTGCTAGTCGGTCACTATACAGAACTAGGAGAGAATTTGCGAAAAGAGATTCTTGATTCTAGCGCACTAGAGATGTTTTGGTTTGTAGATGGTAAAACTGCATATGGTGGACGAGCTGCGCTGATTCCTTTGACTTGTGCAATTATACAATCCAAGGGGGCTGGAAATGGTAAATTTGCAGAAGACAATACATGTACAATGGAATGCAAAAATGCAAAAGCTGTCTTTGTGCGTTCTGCAAGCCTGATTAGAAATAGTAGGAAAATAGAAATCAGATCAATATGACAGTAATTAATTTCACAAAAAGATCTATTCTGTTCACCCAACATTTTCCATATAGCACTTCAAAGCCGAGAATTCTGTGTCAGACAAACCAGCTGAGGAAAAGAAAGGATTTGTAGCTGAATTTGCTCATTTTCTGAAGACTTTTGGAATTATCGGTCTTGCAATTGCATTTGTAATTGGTGCAGCTGCCTCAAAGCTGGTCACAGCGCTAGTCAATGACATAATCAATCCAATTATCGGTCTTGCACTTCCTTCTGGTGATCTAAAAACATTACAATATTCAGTAACAAACAGCCTAACAGGTGTTAAATCTGACTTCAAGTATGGAGATTTTATTGCAAATATCATTGACTTTTTAATAATTGCAGCCATAGTGTTTATACTATACAAGCAATTATCCAAGTTCAAACTAGTAGAAGACAAAACGAAGGGATAGACATTTCTGCAGTACATTTTCGCAAAGTTCCGGCTTTGTATCAAAAACGAACAAACAACAAGACAAGAGTAAATAGATTGCATACGATATGTGTTACACGATACCCAGATAGTATGCCCTACAATTGATTATTGCAAAGAAGTCTCCCCATCTCTGATCAAGCACATTTTACTGCCTTTTGATGAAACCCAGATTGCCTTTGAAGCATTTGAGTTTGCTCTAGACCTTGCCAAAAAATACAACGCAAAGATATCATTAATCACCATAGTACATAGCGGAATTTTATCAAGCTCATTTATTGAAATGTCTGGACACCAAAGAATAATTGAAAAGGAAAAACTAAAGACAGTCAATTCCATCCTGCAAGAAATTCAAAATACGGCAAAAAAATTCAATGTTGATGTCAAGTCAGAGGTGATTTTTTCTCAAAGTGTTGCAGAAACAATTCTGTCATTTGCATCGCACAGAAAAATAGACCTAATTGAAATGGGTACGCGTGGACGGGAAGGCTCCGTTAGATAACATGCTTGGAAGCGTAACATTTGATATAGTCCAAAAGGCAAAGTGCCCAGTAGTATTTGTTAAAAGAAAATAATTTAGTGGTGGTGTCCACCGCAGCCACAAGATCCGTGGCCCATGTTGCCCATACCAGTGTCTCCGTCCTTTTTGGAGCAGGAATTACACTTGTTGTGTCCAAGTGGAGAAAAGAAGCTCTTTCCACAAGAGACGCATTTTGTGCTTGACATGAACTGAATAGTAAAAATCCACTATTTATCAATAGCCCAAATCTTAATAGAGACAAAAAATGCGAGCCAGAACTGTGTTTGCCAGAGCAGAAAATACAGATCCTGCCAAGAAAAAAACAAAATCGCTTTGCTATTTTGTAACAGAAAAATCTGATCTACCGCTAGGATTTCCAAAAATTGACCAGAAACTGGTTCAATCAGTAAAAGAGGCAGTCAAGGAGACAAAGGCAAAACTGGGCGCAATTTCCATCATACACACTCATGGATTGATTCCTGCACAAAGAATTCTGGTTGCCGGCCTAGGTCCACGACACAAAATCACCCATGAATCACTAAGAATCACATCTGGCAAAATTGCAAAAAAGGCAAGCGAAATTGGCCTAGATGAATATACGATGGCAGTTCCAAATGGGCTGCCAGTCAACTCTAGAATCGCAATCACAGCCATAGTAGAAGGGGCAAGACTTGCTCTCTATTCATTTGACAAGTACAAAAAAGAAAAGAAAAAAATTCCAAATTTGACAATAATTTCCTCAGATGCGAAAGCATCACAAGTAGTATCCAAAGCAAACATTGCATCCGAAAGTGTAGTCTATACACGAAGCATTGCAAATCTGCCACCAAACGAGTGCAATCCTGCACAATTAGCGGGCTTTGCAAAATCATTATCATCTAAAAACAAGCTAAAGTGCACCATACTATCAAAATCTGAATTAAAGCAAAAGGGATTTGGGGGAATTACTGCGGTAGGTCAGGGAAGCAAAAACGAACCCAAGCTCATCATATTGGAATATAGCGGTAAAAAAGATGCAAAGCCAGTTATTCTGGTTGGCAAGGCGGTGACATTTGACACTGGAGGAATTTCGATAAAACCTGCAGACAAAATGGATGAGATGAAGTTTGACAAGTGTGGTGGATGCACCGTACTGGGCATAATGAAGGCTACATCGGAGTTGAAACTGCCAATCAACCTGGTTGGAATCATACCATCAGTTGAGAACATGCCTGGAGGAGAATCATTTCGACCAGGAGACATCATAAGACTGTATAACGGCAAAACTGCGGAAATATTAAACACAGACGCGGAAGGGCGCCTCATTCTATTTGATGCATTATCGTATGGTATCAAGACATACAAGCCAAGCGAGATAATCGACTTTGCAACACTTACTGGAGCATGTATTGTGGCACTTGGCGCAAACGTTGCAGGCCTAGTAAGCAACAACAAAAAACTTGTAGAGAAAATCTCAAAATCATCACAAAACACGGGCGAACAAGTCTGGCAGCTTCCAATTGATGATGATTACATGGACATGATAAAATCAGATTACGCAGACATAAGAAATACAGGTCCTGGCAGAGTTGCAGGAACCATTACAGCAGCTGCATTTTTGGCAAACGCCGTTGGCAACACACCGTGGGCTCACTTTGACATTGCAGGAACTGCATGGGTTCAAGGAGGATCAAAGGAAAAATCATACAATCCCAAAGGCGCAACTGGATTTGGTGTTAGACTGATGTTGGACTATCTTAGTAGCCCCTAGAGTTTCTGTCAGGGGTTCCGCCGGTTGAATTTCTAAAGTTGTGCTTTTCCATCATGTGGTTCATGAATCTAATGTCGTTTTCTAGTTGCGCTCCACAAACTGAACAAGTAGGCATGATCATAATACAAAATCACAATATAAGAATTTGATTAAAAGATGCCAGCACCACTACTTCCCAAGGGCTCTCGCACCTTAGTAACACAGTGGCGACATTAGGTTTGACTTCCAGGTTCGGAAAGAGACTGGGTCGCGCCCTAACGCTGTGGCCGGCTTGAAAGTCGTTACCTAATTGTTCTGTATTAAGATTACGACCATTCACGAATGAGGTATAAATTGACCAGATCAGAGAATACTCCATTGACGCATCGAGTAGCAGTATTAGACAAGGAGCTATGCCAGCCAAAAAAGTGTGGCCTAGAGTGCATCAAGTACTGTCCTGTCAACAAGTCCGGCGCCGAATGTATCATACTAAATGAGGAGATAAAAAAGGCGCAAATTGACGAGAACATTTGCAATGGGTGCGGAATCTGCGTCAAGGTCTGCCCATTTGAGGCAATTACCATCGTAAATCTGGCAACGGAACTAGGAACAGACAAGATTCACCAGTATAGCAAGAATTCATTCCGACTATACCGATTACCAACTCCAAAGAAAGGCGAAGTTGTAGGACTATTAGGCAGAAACGGCATGGGAAAAAGTACTGTTGTTTCCATTTTATCTGGCAATCTCAAGCCAAACCTTGGCAATTACGATTCTCCTCCAGAATGGGACCAAATTCTAAAGAGATTTGCTGGAACCGAACTAAAGGAACACTTTGAGAAAATAAAAAATCAAGAGATAAAGGCTGCAATAAAACCGCAACAAGTGTATAACATTTCCCAAGTATTTGATGGAACTGGCAAGGAACTACTGGACAAATATGATCAGAGAGGAGCTACAACTGATCTGATAAAAGAATTGGATCTGAAAAATTCTCTTGAACATCATGTTAAAGAATTGTCTGGTGGAGAACTGCAAAGACTATCTGTTGCAGCTGCTGCATCCAGAGACGCTGACTTTTACTTTTTTGACGAGCCATCCTCATATAATGACGTATTTCAGAGAAGAGGAGTTGCCCGAGTAATCCATGGTTTAGCAAACATGAGAAAATCCGTAATGGTAGTAGAACACGACTTGACACTTTTGGACTTTTTATCAGACTATATCGAGATTCTGTATGGAGAGCCGGCCGCATACGGAATAGTGTCTGGAATTTTGTCAACCAAAGTAGGAATCAACGTGTTCTTGGATGGCTATCTTCCAAATGAAAACGTCCGATTCCGAGACAAAAAATTCAGCTTTGATGTCTCCACATCTTCAGAAGACTTTGAAAAGGGAGAAGTGCTCATCAACTATCCTGCGCTAAGGCGTAACTATCCGGCATTTTCTGTATCTGTAGAGCCCGGCCAGGTAAGACGTGGCGAAGTAATGGGAATAATGGGCGCAAATGCGCTGGGAAAGACAACCATGATGAAGATGATTGCTGGTGTGGAAAAACCAGACGAGGGAGCAGTAGACAAGGCAATCACAATTTCATACAAGCCCCAGTACATTCCAAATGACTATGATGTTGAGGTGTTGTCGGTATTGGACAAGGCAAACGGTGGCCCAATCTTTGGCAGCATAGAAGAAGAGCAAATAGTGGATCCTCTGAAAATCAAAAAACTATACAACAAATCCATCAAGAATCTGTCCGGTGGAGAACTGCAAAAGGTGGCAGTTGCCACATGCCTTCTAAAAAAGGCGGACGTGTACGCGCTAGATGAGCCATCAGCATTTTTGGATGTAGAAGACAGAATTGCGATTGCAAAATTCATCCAGAGATTTGTCAGATCCTTTGCAAAATCGGCCATCATAATAGACCATGACATTCAGCTGATGGATCTCATATCTGATACCATGGTAATCTTTGAGGGCGAGTCTGGCAAGTATGGCCATGGCACAACACCCATGAGCAAATCAGATGCAATGAATCGATTCCTCAACTCTTTGGACATTACATTTAGGCGAGACGAGCAGACGTTGCGACCTCGAGTCAACAAGGCAGGAAGCAGACTAGATAAACAACAAAAAGACTCTGGTCAATTTTACTACAAGCATTGACTCGAATGCTAAAAAAAGCACTAGAAGGAGTGCTAAGTCAAACAGAGACATCCGAGCTGTATTCTGCATTTGACCAAATTGGTGACGTAATTGTGGTTCGAATTCCAGATTCACTATTATCCAAGAAAAAAATAATCGGTGAGGCATTGCTAGAGGCAGTGCATCCTGCACGCTCTGTTTTCTATCAGAGCTCTGATGTGTCAGGTAACTTTAGGACACGAAAACTGGAGGTGATTGCAGGAGAGGATAATACCGAAACAGAATACCATGAATATGGTTGTCGATTCAAGATAGATGTGGAAAAGGTCTTTTTTTCGCCAAGATTATCTACAGAACGAAAAAGAATAGCTGATTTGACCCAGGATGGCGAAGTCCTAATCAACATGTTTGGCGGAGCAGGCATGTTCTCAATAGTAGCTGCCAAGATGAAAAACTGTACAGTATACAATATCGACCTAAACCCGTATGCTGCCAAACTATGTGAGGAAAACATCAGACTCAACAAAAAGCTAAAGGGCAAAATCATCTCAATTAACGGTGATGCAGCCCAAGTTGTAAAGGAGCAGCTCCAAAATATGGGCGATAGAACCCTGATGTTGCTGCCAGAGAGATCCGATGAATTTTTGGATTCTGCAGTCTTGGCGACCAAGTCAGGCGGCGTAATCCATTATTACTCTCACCAGCACGCAGACAAGCGCCAAAATGCAGTAGAGCTATCAAAACAGCACTATTTGGAAGTCAGTCCTGTAAAATCAGAAATAATTGGCGGCAGAATGGTCCGCGCAGTAGGTCCGCGATATTACCAAACTGTGGTTGATGCCAAAATTACAAAATAACTACTTGTCATCAGGGACTATAGAAGACGGCGATGGTTTTGTAGTTGCCATCATATAGCCAATCCAAGATACCACACCGAGGATTCCGCCAGCAATCATTAGTACTGATAACTGTAGAACAATTGGGCTCCACTCGGACAGCATAAGCAAATACGCATAGACGAAAAATCCTACAATGCAGGAACAAAAAATCAAGATTCCTGTGATTTTGCGCCTGCTCATTTAGCTAACCACTTGATTCAAAGTATATGAATCTAGTATGTAAATTCGATGGCCATCAAAAAGGCGTCCTCGCCATCCCTATAGTACGTCTTGAGCCTTTGTTTTATGACAAAGCCAAGTTTTTCGTATAATCGAACTGCGTCGGTGTTGCTACATCGCACTTCTAGGTATAGCTCATCACATCTCTTGGATTTGATTCCCTTGATGCATTCTTCTATGATTGCTTTGCCCAATCCCTGCTTTCGGTATTCTTCTAGTACTGCAACAGAGACCACATGTCCCTTTTTTACAAAGCCAAGCTTTTTGAAATTTGAAAATCCATATTCTGTTTTGCACATGATGTATCCGACTAGCTTTCCCTTGTGTTCTGCAACTAGGAATGCCTCTGGCAGCTCGGCTAGCAGACTTTCATAGAAATAATCTGAATAATGCTCTGGCAGAGTTTTGAGATTAATCTCCATTACAGGAATGAGGTCGCCTGGCTCGCAGTGTCGTATGATGTAATCACCTGTCTGGTGGTTGATTATCTGCATCGGATTATTGTAGAATAATCGATATTTAACGTTAAAGTAGAAAATTATACAAATCAATTAATGCCTAACTATAATTTTGAGATATAATGAGTGAGCCCACGCAAGAAGAGGTAATCTCTATTGTGTCATCTGTGTTTGAGATTCGCGGAATTTCCATTAGTTTAGAAAAGATGGAGTTTGAAATAGCAGATCCTGACTTTGGGGAAAAGTTTGTAGGATTGGCGCAGAGACTGGAGCAAATTGGGATTGTCTGCTTTGTGCAAAGGCATGACGGTAAAATTTTGATTCAGGCAAATAGGCTACCGCCAGAGCCCAAAAAGAAAAAGATTCTTTCTCGTGCCTGGCTGCAGAGAATCCTCTTTGGTGTTGTGGTGGCATTTACCGCGATTGACGGATACTACAAGACACTTGGGGCAAACAGCCTCACCTATATCGGCGACCCACTTGACTTTGCTGTATTATACACAATATCATTAATTGGAATTTTGGGCGTGCATGAGGCAGGACACCTAGTTGCGGCAAAATGGCACAAAATCCGCACAACTTGGCCGTACTTTATTCCTGGAATTCCCGTGTTTGGACTTGTTCCTACGTTTGGCGCAGTAATTCAGTCTCGCGGACTGATGGTGAATCGCAACATTATCTTTGATATTGCAATTGCCGGCCCCATTGCAGGCCTTGTGATTGCTGTCTTGGTGTCGTTTTATGGCGCATACACTTCGCCCATCTTGGATCCAGAGATAGCTCAGATGGCAGGCGGCTTGCGCACACTTGATGACAGTATTTTCATGCAGATAGCACTTGCTGCATTTGGCAAAGCAGGCTCTGACGTACAGGTGCTAATGTCGCCTGTGATGTTTGCTGCATGGATTGGGTTTTTGATCACGTTTTTGAATTTGCTTCCGGCATGGCAGCTTGATGGGGGCCACATGGCGCATGCAATGTTTGGCCAAAAACTGCACAGAATTGCAACATATGCAAGTGCCGGGGTGTTGTTTTTGCTGCAATATGAAATGATGGCAATATTCATTCTCATATTCAGCATGAGAAACATGAGTGTGCGGCCACTGGACGACGTGTCTCCGCTATCAAAGAATAGAAAGTTGCTGTATCTTGTTGTAGTGGCACTAGCTATACTTTGTGCACCACTTCCGTTCTCAATTTGGCCCTAGCAGAATTCGCGCGCCGTCTGGTACAATTGATACCTTTTGTCTTGCACCTTGGTGCTTTAGGACATACTCTAGTGTTTCTTTGACTCCATCAAATAGAATTATGTTTAGCTTTTTGATGTAAAACTCGGGCAAAACAGAGACAATTCCTATTTCCAGTTTTTTTTGAATCTCTGATAAATACAGTAGATCCTCCATGCCGTCGACGTATTTTGCTGGCTTTTGCAGTCGCTCTATGCTCATTCTGCCTTCAACATATTGACGGATTGCCTCAGAGCCAATTCCCGCCCTGCACTCGCCAAGCAGGATTGCTAGGCCTTCGTCGCGTATAGCGGAATAACAGTTCCATAATGAATTCAGGGATTTGCCCAGAGTATCGTTACTTGCATCTTTGCCCGTACTAATCAAAAGAGTTCGGTGCTTTTCTATTGATTTTGTAAATGTGGCCATTGTTTTTGATATCATACCAGTGCTTGATGGATGGCCAATTGCGAGATCTGCGATTCCCTTTTGGTTTGCAACAATTTCTATTGCGGAGATCTCAAATGTTTCTGCAAAACTTTTTGCGATTTCTATAGACGGAACGTCTTTTCCGGGATTGGGAAGACTTCCTTGTCTTTTTTCATATGCAGATAACATCTGATCCTTGCCAAATCTGCGCAATAGTTTAGTGGATACGGTATCAAATCCGAATAATCCGTCAAACTCCATCTCACCTACAAACATTAGATTAGAATCGACATTTTCAATTCCGTCAAATGCCAGAACTTGGCTTTCTGGAGGAAGGTTTGCTCGAACCAGATTCATTATTTGCTTGTCTGCAAATATTTTTGGCCTAGGGGCGGATTTTTGCGCGCATTTCTCAAAGATTAGCGATAGTGTTTTTTGGATTGCAGGAGTATAATTTAGTGCAACAAGTGTAAGTGGTTTTGCCAGATCTATTGCGTCTAATTTTTCAGAGACTTGCGCATCATCTAATACCTGTGAATCTAGCTCGATTTTTTGGTCGAGGTTTTCTGCCTTTATATCAAGGACAACATCGGTCATTCCATAGTTTAACCAGATTTCAGGCACAATACCCCCTCAAAACAAAGCAAAATAAATCCAGTTTAGTAAATTTTGGTATGGAGTTTGTAAAAGAGTTTGCAACATTTTTGCACCAAAACGGCATAATCAAGTTTGGCGATTTTACACTTGCAAGCGGAAAAAAGAGCTCCTACTATGTTGATTTGAGGCTGGTTCCAAGCTATCCGCACCAGTTTAGGCGCATGATAAAGCATCTGCAAAACATGGTATCAGAGCAAATAGGCTTTGATGGCATAGATTCTGTGGCATCTGTGCCTACTGGAGGACTGGTGATTGCTTCTTCTTTGGCGTACGAGCTGGTAAAGCCGCTAGTCTATGTCAGATCCCAGGCCAAAGAATATGGAACAGGCAAGCTAGTTGAAGGAATTGTAAAGTCAGGCGATAGGATTCTTTTGATAGACGATGTTGCAACAACTGGCGGCTCTGTCATAAATGGAGTAAAAGAGCTCAAAAAGACAGGAGCAAAAATTACTGATGCCTATGTTATTGTAAATAGGTTAGAGGGAGCAGACAAGAATTTACTGCAAGAAGGCGTGATTCTGCACCAAATTCTAGACATAATGCAGGTTGCAAAAATTTTGCACGAGCAAAAGCTAATTGATGATTCTATTCTAGACAAGGTAAAAAAACAGGTCCAGTCCTAGCTGTCGTAAATCATTAGTTTTTTGTCTTCTAGGGTGTTGTGCAGATTATTGACAGAGCGGTACACGTCAGATTCCTTTTTTGCTCCGGTGCACACTAGTTTGCCCGATGCAAACAACAGTACGACAGTTTTTGGATCAAGCATTCGATGAATTAATCCTGGGAACTGCTCTGGCTCGTACATGCTTCTAGGCAATACTCTGGCTGCTTGCTCTAGGTGAATCTTTCCGCCTAGATTGCCAGATGCCACAATATTTTGCACTGTTACTACGGCATTGTTTTTGATTTTGATTCCGCCCTTTTTTAGCTGGGCAACAACTGAATTTACTGCCTTGACTGCCATCTCTTCTGATTTTCCTCCGGTGCAAACCATTTTGCCAGATGAGAAGATCAGAGTTGCAGTTTTTGGGCTCTTTATTCTAAAGACTAATCCCGGAAACTGTTCTGGGTTCCATTCTGTATCTGGGAACTTTTTTGTGATTTCCGTGAGGTCCAGTCTCTGCTCTATTGTTGCAGAGGCAACCACATTCTCAATTGAGACGATTGGTTTTGTTTGCGGCATCCTCTGGTTTGTGTATATGTGCCGTATTTATACTCAAATGAATTGGCAGCTCAGTCAAATGCCTTCACATCATGATTCAGATATAACTCTGATTCTTCATTGCGGCCACCTCATCTGAGGTATTGACTTATTTTATTGATTGTCCCCTCGTGCGGGCCTTTTCGATGTGGACAAACTGGTTGATTTTAGAGTCGGACTTGTATTATGGTATAATGGATCATGCCCAAATAGTGTGCAGCGACTTGGAGCACTGCAACATTGCAAACACTTTGATCAGGCACATCATGGTGCCATTTGATAATTCCAAGCATGCCGTACGGGCATTTGGCCATGCATTGGACTTGGCAAAAAAATATGGCGCTGCAATCACTGTTGTATCCATAACGGATGAGGACCAAAGCACAGAGTGGTTAAACGGCACACCAAGCAGGCAAAAGGCACTGGCAAGTAGCAGAAACGCGGAATTTAGGAGAATCTTCAAATTATTGGAAGCTCAGGCCGCCAAATTCCAGATTCATCTAACATGCAGAATTTTGGAATCAAACACCATAGGAGAATCACTGATTTCATTTTCTACAATGAACAAGGTTGACTATATCGTAATGGGAACCCATGGAAAGGGAATGGTAAAGGAAATGATGCTAGGTCGCGTCTCTACCAATGTGGCACTTAATGCAACCTGTCCTGTTGTACTGGTAAAATAAGTGGGCCCAAAGGTTTGCGCCAGTACGTAATTGATGGGAACTAGACAGAAACAGGCAGAAAGCCATTGGTGGGCTGACAATTCACCTACCACATTTTTTGTTTCAGATTTATCATCAGATTAAAAAGCATGGAATAATCATCTATGACGTGACAAAATCTCTGGACAAAACACTGGAAGCATTTCAGAATGTAGAGGATGCCATAGTAAACATCAAGACGCAGAGAAACGTCATGAAAGACAAGGCCAAGATTGCAGATTATGACAAGATACTGGTCC
>CAYYBJ010000038.1:0-11444 GCA_964470325.1 uncultured Candidatus Nitrosotenuis sp.
AAGCAGCACGGCAAGGAACTATACAGAAAATCCGTTACAGGCCTAATTGGAGCGCCAGAAAAGACCAATTTCCATGACTATGCCTTCTCAGAGCAGAATCTGGGCCCAGCAATAATATCCGTTGAATCAATTAACGGAGAAAAACTCTCATCTGTGGATTATGTGGTTGTGGTGCGACCACAGGAAGAAAAAAAGACATTCCCAATTAGAATTCCAAGTGCAACACCTGATGGAACACAAGGGAATTATTTTGTTGATCTGACCTGGATTCCAGAAAACCTCCAGCCCGGAGATGCGGAATTTATCTTTACCATATATGATAGGAATTTACAGCCAGTACCAAACGCAGAATATGACTTTGTCCTAATTCAAGGCAACGCGCCAATCTATCAAAAAACTGGAATTGCAAAAGCAGGTGGAAGCTTCGAGGATGTCACATTCTTTGAAGAAAACAAGGGACCAGTAACACTTGTAATACAAGACATTAATGCAAGCGGAGAATCAATCGAGTTTCCAATTGTGGTGACTCCGGAATTTCCACTGGGTTGGATACTAGTGCTTATAGTGGTGTTCTCTGGTGTAATTGTACAATCCAAGATAATTAAGAAAACCGGATACATTCTGCGTTATCCTTTTTAGTCTGATCTTGCGGTTAGTTTCAAATGTCAAAAACACTAGTTGCTTTTTCTGTTGTTTTATCCGTTTTGCTAATTGTGGGTGTGTCTAGTAATTTTGTATTTGCACAGACTAGTAAGATCAAACTAGTTGCTGCAAATGAAGAAAAAAAGAAAACAGCTGAGCAGGCAAAAGCATTTGCGGAAGAAATGAGAAAAAAAGTACTAGAAAAATATCATAATAACTATAAATCAAAAAAGGATGATTCCAAAAAACAAATCGCACTGGACGCAAAGAAAAAGCTAAATTCTTCCAAAAAACTCACAAAATAGGCTCAAAAATGTATCTTTTTGTCACAACAAACCTTTTTACGATTGTAATGTGATAATTGAGCGTGGCAGTTAAGACAGAACCCAAGAACAAAGACCTGTCTCTCTCGGAGGGCATGGATAAAGCAAAAGAGGATAATCCGAGATTCTTCAAGAAATTAGAAAAGATGTAATTACTGTTTTATTATTCGTTGTTTCATAAATTCACTCATCACATTCACGCCTTTCTGTGATTCGTCTTCAAACAAATACATCACATCATTCAATATGTGTAACAATTCATCTTGTACATCTTCCGACTCAAATCTAATTCATATCCATTTGATCTTAGGAGATGAATTGCTGTTGACATGGCAGTTGCCTTATTTGCATTGTTAAATGGTTGCCAAAACACAATTAATCCAATCAACGAAGATGTTTGTTGCAGTATTCTTTCTTCTTCATTAGGAATGCTTGAAAATTGATTGACTTTTTCAATAATTTCTTATAGCTCAATTTTTATACCAAATGACTCTTCTCTGTGAAGTTTCTTTCTTATTCCAGTTTATGATGCGTTGAATGTCCTTTTCTTCGAATTTTTTCATATCTGTTCTAGATCGTTATCAAAGATATCTATAGAGTAATAATGTAATAACCTGAATGTTGAAATAAAATTCTTAATCATACAAGAGGCTTATCGCCTTCGGTAGGCTCGATTATTTCTGTAATTTCACCGTCGTTTATTTTCTGCAAAATTTCTTGTGATGCTTTTTTGTGCAAAAATTCGTTATTGTTTCCGCATCGATATGAAAAAGTACAGCGGGGACAGCCTGACTCGTTATTACATGGACATTCTTTGACAATGGAGAGGCTTCGCTCAAATGCCTTTTCGAGTCTGTCGTATAGTGCCTTACTTGCACCGTTCCCGCCAATTGCCCCGTCATAAATGAAGATCAAGCCAGATGTACCAAGAGATATTCCCCCCAGATCCTGAGAAACGCCGCCTGTCACCATGTTGCTTCCTTCTATTATGATGTGCTCTGTTGCATGATATCCGCTAGCCTCGACATATTCTGGATTCTCTGATGATTCCATTTGTGTGCTAGGTCTTGGCGCATGAATGACTATTCCCTTTGTCACAAAATCATACTCGAGTGGCTTTTCCAATAATACTTTTTGGCCTTGGTTTACCTCTTGGCCTAGTTCGATATTGACATAGCCATAGACCTGTTTTTGTATGTGTAATTTACAAAAATACACTTCAATCCCAAATGCTCGCCTTTTCTCATACACTATTTCTATTGTTGGCCATTCCTCAGTTAGTGCTTTGGTGTAATACGGATAGTCGCGAGGAATTGCCACTATCTTGGCGTATTGCTTTTGAGGATAGTCAAATTCCTTGACCTTGTATCTGGTTCCTGCCAGAAAATAGATTGCTGATTCGTGCAGCTCTTCTAGCGCCATTGGAAGGACGCGCTCGCCTAGCTTTTTGTCATTGTAGAAAATATCAATTGATTTTCCAATTCCTCGAATGGAATATTCCTCAAGTGTCTCTTTTATGGAATCATAGTTTGGCACATAGCGATTCTCCTGCAGAACAAGTTTGCCAGAATCGAGATGTTTTTGGATAATCTCTGCATGTTCTGCTAGTTCATGCCTGACAATTGGCTTGTCGCACGCCATGGCAAGTACGTGAAATTCCTCCACAAAGGGGTTTTTTGGGTCAATGTAGGTTTTCTCCACATCCTCAAAGTAATTTCCAGGATGATTCTTGTAGTATTGAGAGATTGGGTCGTTGCCCAGTGCCAAAAACGCATATCCTCGCTGTCCCTTTCTTGCAGCACGGCCAATTCTCTGCATTAATCTATTCACCGGAATAGTAGATGATATTACTCCGTCCACATTTCCAACATCGATTCCAAGCTCTAGTGTTGGCGTGCATGATATTGACATTATTTTGTCGTCCTTGAATGATTTTTCAACAAAGTTGCGATAGTTTGCCATCAGACCTGCGCGATGGACTCTGATGTCAATTTTTTTCTTTTTCGCCTGCATTGCAACAAGTTCTGAATTTAGGTGCGAGTTGGAAAAAACCATGGTCTTGTGCTTTTTTGCTACCAGTTTTTCTAGCAGATCAATGGTTAGCGCTCTTTGTGTTCGCAATGATGGAAAGATCATCACAAAGTCTGTCTCTCCTTTTTTGCCAGAACCAGTTACTAGCTGCATTTTTTCGCCAAAGAGTTGCTCACAAAACTCTTGCGCATTATCCAGCGTGGCAGAAGACGCCACAAACTGGATCTTTTTGCAGACTCGTTTTAGCCTCTTTATGATATAGTGAACATTGGAACCAAATATTCCAGAATATACGTGCGCCTCATCCACTATGAGAAATTGTGTGCTCATCAGCAATGATGCAAACTTTGTTCTATACATCAAATGATAGTGTATGACATCAAAGTTTGTCACGATGATATTTGGAGGATTGTCCAAAATTTCTAGGCGTTCTTTTTGTTTGGTGTCTCCATCAAAGACATTGGCGGACAGGCCAGCACTTTTTGCAATTTCCTGAATTTTTGGCAATTGGTCTCGCGATAATGCCTTTGTTGGATAGACAAAAATCGCAGAAACTGTGCCTGATTTTGCATTTTTTGCTATTTTGTGTATGACTGGTATTGCAAAGGCCTCTGTCTTGCCAGATGCGGTGGGTGCCGTAATTACAACATTAGAGCCAGAGATTATCTCCAGTATTGCATCTTCTTGGAATTTGTATAGTTGTGTGATGTTTTTTCTCTGCAGATACTGTATGATTCCCTGAGCCAGGCCGATTTCTTCTACTGGTGAGCCAAACTCTGGCTCTGGTTCTTTGATCGTCTTGTAATATGAAATGTAATCCTTGTTTGAGAACAGAACATCTTTTGTTATGGAGTCAGGTGTGTTGGTGCCGATCATGGCCTCGATTTCTTTTTTGTCGCGAATGATTCCTTCTTCTTTTAGCTGGGAATGCATCTCTTTTTTGTCAGGCGTCTGTCCCTGATCAAATCGAGCCAAAAACTCCAAGTAAACTTCATCAATGTTTTTTGCATAATCTACAATATCTTGCAGGCCGCACTTGGAGCACGCAATCATGAATTTTTTGTTAAATGTCTTTTGAATGGAAATGCCAAACTTGCATTTGGGACAGGAATACCTCAACTCACACCCCATTGGGTGCAGTATGGATTTATTGTTTGGTCATGGGGTGGCAGCCCCCTCTACCTGCTGATCGCACGCCTGTTACACTAAAATGGTCAATCTAAGCTCAGTAACGATGGCAACATCATACACTTGACCAAGTTATCTATTTGGCGTCATACTACGAAGCATGGGAAGTAGCGCTGGAAGTTACGCAAGAGGCGTAGCATCAATCCACAGAAAGTACCAAGCTGCCCTAAAGCGCGCAAAAAGCAGACAGCAAGTTCTTAATGCTTATTGGAAGCACAAAAAAGAATCCGAACGCCTGCTAGCTAGCCATCTAAGAGAAGAGATGGGCGAAGTAAAACGCATCAAGGGCAAAATGGAATACAGATAGACAAATTGGAAGTTGGGATAAAACCCAAATTCCGTACTTTTTATGCCTTGAGACGATAAAGATTCTTGTCTAGTCTCTTTTTTGCAAAGTCGTGGTATTTTTTTACGATTTCAAATCCCAAATAATTTCGCTTTAGCTGCTTTGCAACCATTGCCACTTGGCCAGACCCCAAAAAAGGATCAAAGACCACATCGCCTTCCTTACTGGAATATTCCAGGATTTTTTTTACCAGTTCTGCTGGAAGCTTTGTCGGTGTTTTCTGGTCGCCAGTCCAGTATTCACGTTTGATGTCCCAGACATCTTCCTTATCCATATAGTGTAATGAGCGGCCTTGGTCTGTTTTCTGGTTTTTGCCAAATCGAACAAATGGATAGAATTTTCGTTTCTTTTCATTTTTGCATACATACACACAGTGATAGTGAGATGTGACAAACTTTGTTTTTGTTACTACTCCGAATTGGTACTTCCAAATGATGTGATTTACTGTGATGAATCCAACATCGTCTAGCGCATTTAGGATATCTTTGAGATTGTTCCATCCGGAAAAAACGTACATGCTTCCAGATTCCTTTAGAATTCGATATGCCTGCTCCATCCACTTTACGGTAAAATCGTAATAGTCTTTTTGCTTGATTTCATTGTATCCCTGCATTACTCGCGACGCAGTTCGATTATAGTTCTGTTTTGTAGCCTTGAAATCAATTGCAAACGGAGGATCGGTAACTATGAGATCGATTTTGTTTTGCGGCAAGAGCTGCATTCCTTCAATACAATTCATGTTGTAGATCTGATTCAGTGCTATCTTGGCCAACTCTAGTTGTCCTTTGTACTTGGTCCTGACATTTTAGATGAGATTAGTTTTTGTAATTCCTCATCTGTTTTTCCTTCAAAATCAATTCCTAGTGTTTTTGCCATAAACTCCATTTTCTGTCGCTCATTTTGCACCGGTGCCGTGATGTTTGGAGTTGCACTGGTAACTCCTGCAAGCTGGTTTTGCAGCTCTGTCTTTGTCTTGTTGTATTCACTCATTGCGCGGCCCAGCTTTTTTGTGATCTCTGGCAGCTTGTTTGTTCCCAATAGCGCAAATAATCCAACAAAAATTATGATAATCCATTCGCTTCCGGCAATGTTTAGCGAATATTCTAGCATGGCTTGAATTGGCATTATGCAAAAATAAGCCTAGCGAAAGTCTAGAACTGTCTAGCAGTCACTACACAATTATGCACAATCTAATTAAAGATCCAAACGCCCCTTGAGAAACTGAATTGAAGGCACTTCTAGTAATTTTGGCCGCTCTAATAGGCACAATGATAGTAATTCCGGCATATGCCACTATAGTTGAATTCAAAACAGACAAGACCTCTTACATCAAGGGCGACAAGATTCAGTTTATGGGCAAAACCGATGCAGCCCACGCAAACAAGATGGTCTCTATCAAAATTTACGGCCCCAATGGCGAGTTTGTATCGCTGACTGGCGGCAGATCAGACTTTGACTCTATTATTGTTGTAAATCCACTTGATACCACAAAAGGCAAATTCGAGGAAAAGTCTGCTTTACAGGGAAAAGGCATCTACAATGCTACTATAATTTATGATGACGAGCCAAACTACAAGGGAAAATGGACGATTTTTGATTATTCTTTGGATGGCTCGCCAGTCTCTCCCTCTGCTGCCCAAATTATGGCACAACAATCACAACCAACACCCGCACCAACAACACCTACTCCTACACCAATACAACCAACCACTCCTAGTCAGCCTGCTCAACCAACACAACCGACCACACCAACTCAGCCAACACAACCCGTGATGCCAAAGTGTGGAACTGGAACCGTCTATGATCAAGCCAGCGGTACTTGTATCGTTGCGCCGGCTGCAGAGCCTGAGCCAGATCTAGAACCAGAGGCAGAACCTGCACCGCAAGCAGAAGAGCCAACTGGCCCCAAGAAAACACACATTCCTGGATTCCCAGACCCAACAAAGGATCCTCAATCGTATATTGATAGATACAACAACGAACCCGCATACAAGGCTTGGTTTGACAAGAATTTCCCAGACGATACAATATACGAAATAGTTGGAGTGGATGAACCAAAACCTGCAGCTGCCTGCGGTCCTGGAACACACGATGAAAACGGAGTTTGTGTCTTGGACAAAAAGCAAGGCATGGGACAATGTGCAATTGCAACTGCTGCATATGGAAGCGAGCTTGCACCACAGGTCCAGATGTTAAGAGAAATCAGAGATGGTGCATTGCTTGGAACTAGTTCTGGTACAACATTTCTGTCTGGATTTAACGACTTTTACTATACATTCAGTCCTACACTAGCAGACTGGGAAAGACAAAGTCCTGCATTCAAGGAACTAGTCAGATTATCAATTACCCCGATGTTGTCTACACTTTCAATTTTGCAATTTGCAGACATTGATTCAGAGCAGGAAATGCTTGGATATGGAATTGGAATTATGCTGCTTAATGCAGCAATCTACTTTGCAGCGCCTGTTATTGTCATAATAAAGACAAGAAAATATTTGAAATTCTAGGCTGCCTGCGGCTCTAGGGATTTTCTTTTCATTGCAGATATTGCTGTGACGCCCAAGCCGAGTACAAAAAACGCCAAATACGGCATGGCGTTTCCTGAAAACTCGGAAATTAGGCCGGCAGCAATTGGCCCAATTGACCATCCTATGCCAAATGTTGTCTCATATGCACCAATTGTGATTCCCTGGGATTCCTTTGGCGTTTTTCGCAATATGATTTCCAAGGTGAGGGGGAAAATGATCGAAAATCCAAAGCCCATCAGTAGCATTGCTAAAGAAAATTCCAGCATGGAATCTGACATAAATGAGATAATTAGGCCAGCAGCTATTGTAATAGTAGATGATACTAGTGTTGCACCGGTATGACGTGCCAGCCTGTCAGTTAATGCTAGCGTTACCACACGAGATGCGCCAAAGACAAAATACAGGATTTCAATTTCTGTTGCCGACATGGTCCTGTCGTTGAGAAATGCAGGATAAATCGTCAAAATCATTCCAAACGAAGATGCACAATAGATCAGAATCATGATTATTGCTGGAAATTTTGTTACCTGCTTTATTGCAGAAAATGAAAACGTGCCGTTTTCTTTATGTATGTGTTTTTTTGTCAATTGGAGGGCAAAGATAATTGATGATGCCATGACAAAGGTCGCAATCTCAAATAATACTCTATATGATACGTCTAGGCCATCTAGCAAGAACGTACCAATTAGCGGCCCAATCATAAATCCTGCAACAAAAAATCCTGTAAATCGCGCAATGTTTCTGACTCGACTTGTCCCATCGCTTACGCCAGAAATGATTGCCTCAGCCGGCGGCCAAAAAAATGCATGCGCAATGCCAGTCACTGCACGAAGTAGTATTACTTCTGGGACCGTTTTTGCCAAAGAAAGTAGAAAAACAGATGCGGTGTTTATTGCAACACCAATGCAGAGCAACACTCCGCTATTGAATCGATGCAACAGCATTCCGACAAAAACTGGGATGAGCATGTATGGAACAAAGTTTGCAAGGCCGATCAGTCCCAGTTCTGCATATGATGCGCCAATTTCGTTTTTGGCAAATATTGGTACAATTGGATTGTGAATTCCATATGACACGCCAATTAAAAGGCCGGTGATGTTGAGTAGCAGAATTATTCTATTCATTTGTATGCTGCAACCATTATCGCGCCGCCCATCAAGTCAGTATCAAATTCTACCTTGGAGAACTTTTCTAGGATTAGGCCTTCTAGCTTTTTGTTTTGCGGCCAGCGCTTGTATGTACCGTATAATGTTCCAAATTTGAGGCCCAGTCTTCCTCCAACTGCAAATGCAACTATGGGCAATACCATTCTGAGATAAAATGAGACCCCAGCCCTTGCTATGGCATTGTCTGGTTTTCCCAAATCCACAATGACGAATCGCCCGCCTTTTTTTAACACCCGATGAATCTCTGATATTGCAATTCTCAGATTAATTGCATCCCGCAATGAATATCCACATAATACTGCATCAAATTGTTCTTCTTTGAATGGAATGTGCTCAAAGACGCCACACGACATGTCTGGCTTTTTTGCAAAATATGTGCTAGTGTTCTTTAGCATCGGCACAAGCGGATCATAAAGCGTAATGGTGATACTGCCATTGCAGATTTTCTCCGCAGTCTTTGACATGTTGCCAAAACCAGAGCCGGCATCTAGTATGTGGTTGCCAGATGTGACCCTGTTTGTGATTCCGCGGATTCGGTGTTCCTTATCCTTTCCTAGTGAGATGTACGAGTTTACCTTGTCATAGATTGGTATTATTTGCCGCAGTACATCAATTACTTCGCCCCAATAGCTTCCAAGGCCCATGGCTTGGTATCAATTATTACATAATTTGTAGTAACTATTAGTTTGGCTTGGGGAACTTGGTCTTTGCTGCAGCCGAATACTTGTCCACGTCTGCATCGCTTATCTTTTGTAGGGTTCTATTTTTTGTGGTGATCTGGGACATTTTGATGCTTTTCTCATCTTTTGCCTCTGCCCGCAATTCAATTGCTGCAATTGCTAAAGCCGATGCGTCCTCTAGTGACATGTCATCCTTGTAGTTTTTCTCCAAGAATGCATTAACGTCGTCGGCACCTGCACCAATTGCCACTGCTGCATATGAAACAAATGTTCCTGAAGGATCAGTGACGTAGATTCGATTTCCGCTCTGGTCTACCCCAGAAATTATCAGTGCTACCCCGAATGGTCTGACGCCTGAATATTGTGTATATTGGTGGCATCTGTCTGCTAGGTGCTTTGCAACTGTTTCCACTTCGACTTCCTCATCATAGATTAGCTTGTAGCTTTGCGAAAAAGTCCTTGCATCATCTACCTGGACTCGGGCGTCTGGAATATAGCCAGCTGCTGCAATTCCGATGTGGTCGTCCACTTGGAATATTTTTTGTGTCACTCCTGAAACTTGGAGCTTGCGTGGGATTTCCTCTACTGCCATTACTACGCCGTCCTTGCTTTTTACTCCAACTGCCAGCGTTCCGCGCTTTACTGTCTCTATGGCATATTCTACTTGGTATATTCTTCCGTCTGGAGAGTACATTGTAGGCGTCATGTCGTATCCACGTGCTGGCATCATAATACCAAAACTCTTCTTGTTGTCAATTTAAGCGTTAGTTGGGGGTTTTGAGCCTCTGAATCGGGCGCAAATTGGAGCAGATTTGGAAATAGTGTTTTTAAGTAAAAATCATTCTGATCGTATCATGAGCCTAGAGCAGCTAGATCAGATAAAAGAAATGATCTTACGCAAGTCTGGATCTGCGAGACTGCCTGACAAAGACGCAAAAAGACTACTATTGTATGTCTTTACTGGGACTAGGGGCGGCTTTACCAGACTGCAAATAATCAAACTATTATCGGATACTCCAATGAATCCAAACCAGCTTGCGCAAGAGATGGGCCTAGATTACAAGGCAATTGCGCATCATCTTGCCGCATTATCAAAAAACAATCTAGTCACTAAATTAGGTGAAAAATATGGGGCAACGTACCATTTGTCTAATTATTTAGAAGCAAACATTTTGGCTCTGGATGATGTGGTTGCCAAACTTGCAAGGCAAATGTCGCGCAAAATTATCTATATCTGAATTGCAATGACTGCTGGATTTTCTCTTTTGACAAACATGCCTACCAGCTTTGCCTTTAGGCCGTACTTTTTGTGTCGCAGTTTTATTGCGTTCAGAGTTTCTGTCTCTGTGGCAAATCTGGCAGTACCGTCAATCCAGTCTCCCTTTGGTTCTCCTCGCATTCCGCAAGGCATGACTCTGACCTTTTGATTGTTCTTGATTCGCTTTGCTTTGCCAGTGTTTTGCGTGGTGTATACAAAAATCAGTCCATCTGATATCATAAACCAGACTGGTGTCTTTACTGCCTGGCCGCTTTTTTTGTAGGTCTCCAAATTGATGTATTTTTGCTTCTCTAATGCAGCTAGTTTGTCAGAGCTCAATAATTTTGTTAATTATTTTCGATTATTTTAGGATAATATGAAAATTGAGCAAATTATGCGCTAGAAAAGAGGTTTCTATCTGGTAGTTGTCAATTATTTGATTTAAAATAATACTGTGACTTTTCTAATTTGTTGAAATCAAAAGTCACAATTTCTATTCTTCTTTTCTTTGCTGCTGGACTGTGCGAAATAGGGGGAGGCTACTTGGTATGGTTGTGGCTACGAGATAGCTTTGCATGGTGGGTTGGAGCAATTGGAGGTCTTGTCTTGTTTTTGTACGGAATTGTTCCGACATTTCAAAAAGCCACATTCCATAGAATCTATGCTGCATATGGCGGCGTCTTTGTTGTCATGTCTATTCTATGGGGCTGGTTCATCGATGGCATACAGCCTGATATCTATGATGTAATTGGTACAATAACTGTGATAGCCGGCGTCTTGATCATATACTATTATCCAAGAAAGGGAGAAAAAATTTGGAAGCAATAGCAACAACGCTTGGCGTTTTCTTTCTTGCAGCACTGTTGGAAATTGGTGGAGGCTATCTTGTTTGGAAGTGGCTTCGTGAACACAAAGGCAAAGTATTTGGCCTAATTGGAGGATTGGTCTTGTTTTTGTATGGGATGGTGCCGACTTTACAGCCCGCCGAATTTGGGCGCGTGTATGCCACTTATGGTGGGATATTTGTTGTCGCATCCATAATGTGGGGATATTGGGTTGACAAGAAAAAGCCAGACAGATTTGAGATAATAGGATCATTCATAGTTCTAATCGGAGTCGCAATAATTTTCTATTTTCCGCGATGATGATACTTTAGAAAAGCACCAAATTCTCAACAGACTTAAATAGAATTTGCCTTCACCAGATCTCGATAAATTTGGTTCAAGCAGATCCTTGGAAGAATGCTCTACAACAACTTGATGATGCATGCGCAATTCTGAAA
>CAYYBJ010000039.1:0-11129 GCA_964470325.1 uncultured Candidatus Nitrosotenuis sp.
GTCTTCATGACAGATTCACTCTAGTGGCATGGAAAGCCAGCTGCATGTCTCATGTCATGAGTTAGCTCGTGTAGCCACATTTGCTCAAATGCCTGCTCCCCAAATACTGGTGCAAGCAAGTGTCCTTGATCATAGCCTACTGCGAACAATCCAAACACAAACACTGCAGCAAGTGCAATGATTGCAAGTTTTGGAACACGTGACTTTGAAATTACAATCTCTTTAGATTGAGACATGCAAAATCCTTCGAGACAATGTATTTAAGTTCTTGGATGATTCATCCAATATATAAGATGAGCATGCAATCAAAGGTCAAGGCCTTGCAAAATGTTGTCTCAAGAAAGGGATCTGCCAAGGTACTGACATTTTCTATTCCACACGTTTTCAAAGCTTTGCAAATGTTATTCAAAGATCAATTCGTTTCTAGAAACATGTTTTGCAATGAACTACACATGGGAGAAGGAGCTGTCAAGACAATGATCGCACATCTCAAAGAGGAATCATTTGTAAATTCTACAAAATCAGGCACATATCTTACTAGTAAGGGCAGAAATTTTGTAAAATTATTCCACAATATTATGGATTCCGAGTGCACAATACCAAAATGCAACATTGCCCGAAGCAAGCACAATTTTGGTGTAATTTTACGAAAATATTCAAGCGCAACAAAATCCGGCATGGAACAACGCGATTACGCCATATTGTATGGAGCAAGTGGCGCCACCACCATTCAATACAAGGAAGACCAGTTTGTCTTTCCAAAGGAAAACATTGACTGTTTGGCAGGCGACCCGAAGACAAGGAAGATTTTAGTTGATAATCTAAGACCAAAAAATGGTGATCTCATCATAATAGCGTCTGCAGATGACCCGTTTGTGGCAGAAATTGCGGCCAAGAACTCGGCACTGTGGACTCTGGCAACACACAGATAGCAAAACTATTTGTGCTGTATTATGCCGGCACAAGACATGTCCAAGGTAGCGCTTGCGATTCCAGTTGTAATAGGAATTATTACGGCATTGTTTTTGTCGGCATATTTTGGAAATAATACAATACTATCGCTACTAGATATTGATTCTAAAAAGGCACCAAATGTTGCTGCCAAACCAGATTTTAGCGTGGGTGATTTTGAGCAGCGGGGCTCGCCATATGTTGGAGACTCGTCTGCACCAATCACAATAGTGGAATTTGGAGACTATCAATGCACATTTTGCTTTAAATTCCATCGTGACAGCCTCAATACAATCAAAAAAGAATACATTGATTCTGGCAAGGCAAGTCTGATTTTTGTTGACTTTCCTCTAAATGGTCCTGACTCGATACTTGCAGCAGAAGCAACTCATTGCGCAAACGAGCAGGAAAAATTCTGGGCAATGCATGATGAAATATACAAAAATTGGAATGGTGAGAGAACGGGTTGGGTAAGCCGAGAATCCATTTCGCAATTTGCACAAGCTGTAGGCGTTGATGTGGAATTGCTAAACTCTTGCCTTGATTCCAAAAAATACCAGAATAAAGTGCTAGAGACATATGACTTTGGACAGAAAATCAACATTGATGCAACGCCATCATTTCTGGTAATCTCTGGCGACAAAGTAACCAAGATTACCGGCAACCAGCCACTAGAAGTGTTTAGAAAAGTTCTAGACGGAATCTAAGCCGCCCAAGTGCAGTCGTATCGCAAGGCTTTTGTCATATTTTGGATTTGACTGCAAAAATCTTCTGGCAATTAGTGATTTCACACATTCGTGAATATATTGAGGTTCGACTCCTCCGAATCTTTTTGCCATGTTAGAGATATCTTGGAAAAGGCTTTCATTTTGCAGGTTTTGTGTCTGACACATGTTGACACGAAGTAAAATTCCAAGCTTGACTAGAGTGTACATGTTAGGAGTTTTTTTCTCTAGGTATATCTGCGAGACTAGATCCTCGATATGGTAAAAGCCGTCTTGTGTTATTTTGTATCGGAATAATTTTGGATAATCTTCTATCTGTACTGCATATGACTCTTCCATGTGTGACGCGCAATGGTATGACTATTGACTAGTGCGGCACTTTGCGGTGTTTTGCAGTGCCGTTTTGGAATCTTAATATTGCATCCAAAGAGGGTTTTTCTCATTGGGAAAAATCAACATAGAAAAACAGGATTCAGTCAAAATTTACAAAATTAAAAAGACGCTAGATGAGCTGGCCAGGATTTCAGGCAGGGGAACTGAGCTAATATCGGTGTATATTCCAAAGGGCAAGCAATTTCACCTAGTGATTAACCAGCTTCGAGAAGAGCAGGGAACTGCTGATAACATCAAGTCTGCCATGACTCGTAGTCATGTGGTTGATGCACTGGGTCGAGTCCAGCAGAGATTAAAGCTGTACAAGGAAGCACCAGAGCGAGGCCTAGTCATATTTTGTGGTGCCGTACCGCCAGAAGGAGGGGGACCAATAGGAAGTGAGGTCATTAAAGTCTGGGAGCTGGAACCGCCAAAGGATCTTACCACATCACTGTACAGATGCGATGATCATTTTCATGTTGATATTCTAAAAGACATGCTAAAAGATGACAATCTGATTGGATTTTTGGCAATTGACACCAAGGATGCAGGATGGGGTTTGCTCCATGGGGACAAAATTGAGGTGTTACGCGAGACAAGCTCTGGTGTTGCAGGAAAGCATCGACAGGGAGGCCAGTCCGCTAGAAGATTTGAAAGACTGCGAGAAATGGAGCTGTCATACTACTATAATAGAGTGGCAGAGATCACAAAGGAATTTTTCATAGATATCTATCCAATCAAGGGACTAATCGTGTCCGGTCCGGGTCCAACAAAGGAAGACTTTCTAAAAGAGAATTATCTGGAATATCGACTCCAAAACATGATAATTGCAACGCTGGATACTTCGTATTCTGGCTCTGAAGGAATCCGAGAGGCATTCATGAAAGCGCAGGATGTTTTATCCGATTTTAGACTGGCAGAGGAGAAAAAGCTAGTAGAGAGATTGTTCCGAGAGATAAACAACAGGACTGGCCTAGGAGTGTATGGATTAAAGGACATTTTGAATCTGCTAAAGAATAATGTGGTTGATATTTTGCTGATAACGGATGATACCAACACGTACAGACTGGAAATTACATGTAATAGATGCAAAAACATCCAAGAAGAGATAATTGAGCAGCCAAAGATAATCTCAAGAAAGACGGAATTACTTGGCAAGCCATGTCCTGCATGCAAATCAATGGACCAATCTGCAACTACACAGGATATTGTGGATTATCTGTCTACCATAGCCATACCTGTTGGCACAAAAATAGAGGTAATATCTGGTCTGTCAGAATATGGCACAATGTTGTCCAGCCTTGGAAAAACTGCCGCCATTCTTAGGTATAATCCAAATCTCTAGCTTGTCTGTTTTGATCATAGACTAGTTATTTTGCAGTTTTTGATATTGTTGAATTGTGAAGTATTCGCGCAAGGCAAAGATTGGTGTTATAGTCGGCATTGGATTAATCGTGTTTACAGTATCGTTGTTATCACTGCCGTTTTCTGATTCACAGAATGTCATACAAAAGACAACCCAATCTAGCATTCAAAAGGTGGAATCCTCAGAGGAAAAAATGCTAGATGTCATTGCTCAGGAAAGGGCCGAGCTAGAGTGGAAGATTGGTGGAAAACTACAGCCCTAGTTTATTGATCTGATTCTGTTACAGTTACTGTAATTTGCACCGTTTTAGTTGCCTGGTTTCCGCGAGAATCAGATGTGGTGCATTTTAGATCTGTTACCCCTGGCGGGAACTTGTAGCCTGACTGGTAGTTGCAGCTGACTGGAACATTTCCATCCACTAGATCATTTGCAGTAACATCAAAGAATACCTGCACGCCGGTATCATCTCGTACGCCTTCTGTTGGCTGGAATGGTACAAATGCCGGAGGTGTCCTATCCATATGCAACAGAAAACAATATTGAAAACAGCATCAAAAATGGAAAAATAAAGATAATTCGCACTATACAGTCAATTGCAATTTAGATAATAAAGTTCACGACTGCTTTCTGCTAAATTTGTCTGATTTGTTATCGAATAGCTGCCGCATCTTGTGATGATGTCGGAACATTACCGTTTTGTGAATTTATAATTCTGTTTCGCAGAGCCGAGCCCTCTATCTTTTTTACTAAAAAGCCAAGAGAGAACGGCTTTTGCACTATCTGTATGGTGTCTTCCCGTACTGTATCCATCTTGGTCATAATTGCATTGCCGTATGCGGAAAGAAAAATCAGTCTCTGGTTTGGCCTTTGCTCTAGAATTTCTTTAGCAGCTGCAGCTCCCGTCATTCTTGGCATGTCATGGTCTAGTAGTACGATATCATATGGCGGAGTCTTTGTCTTTCTGAATAATTCCTCGTATTTTGCCTCGTTGGTGTAGATGTCGATGCATTCTACTCCATCTTTTGTCAATGTAACCTTGTGATTTCGCTTTTCCAGCGCGGTCTTGTATTGTTTTGCGGTAAAGTCATTGTCCTCTGCGATTAGAATGCTGAACATTATTGATACAATCAAAAAAATCGTCTTTTAAGACTCGTTTTTCTATTTTAAACGAACAAAGGCGTGGTGTTCTATTAAACAGCATTTGGGTCAAAAGATGCGCTTTGGGAATTATATCATGACTAAGCACATGAACCGCACCAACCGGAACGGTTCAGATAGGTACAACAAAAACATCTCCTCAGAGGACGAATGGGCTCACATTACAGGGGAGATAAAGCAAGCCAATCCTTTGGACCCAATGGCGCCAAAGGAGAGAATAATTGAATTCTCTAATCGATTCCACCATGCCACAAAAGAGGATGCAGTACGTGCTAAATCCAGAGAATTTGCAGACCAAATTACCAACACTGATCAGTATTTCAAATTTGTAAACGGGATGATTCGCGACAAAATTGACAGGCTGCGCCAAATAAAGCAAGACGAGCAGAGATTTCTGGGTGAGGTCAGCATTCTACAAGACAAAATCAAGACCAGATATGAGCTGGAAAAGCTAAACCCAAAAAATATCACCATTACTAATATGCAAAATCTGCTGGACATACTGGAAGACGAATGTGATAAAATGAAGGACCGACTGTTATACCAGGAATTAATTGTGCAGAGAACCAAGGACGAAATCTCAAAAAAGCGCGACCAGATTGAAAAGATAAAGCAAGAACTGCAATCAAAGATGAATCTCCAAGCGCCACTTGCAGATCCAATCACACGACTCAAAGTGGAGCTTGTGCGCTCTGGTGTTCCGGAAACTGACAGGATCTATTCCTTATTGGACAGGCTAAAAGAGAAAATGAACTTTTAAAAGTTTTGCTTGATTTGATTTGCCAATGCATCAAGCTCATCCGAGCTTGGTATTGTACGCTTGGTCCAGACTGCACCCATTTCCGCATACCTAGGTATGATATGGACATGAACATGTGGAATGATCTGCTTTGCAGCCCGTCCATTGTTTTGCGCCAAGGAAAACGCAACTGCGCCTGTCGTCTTCATTATTGCCTTTGCAATCCTTGGAATTTTAGAGAACAGTTCACCTACCTTTTCTTGAGGCATGTCTGTTATCTTTTCGTGGTGTTTTTTTGGAACAACCAATGCGTGTCCCTTGTCAATTGGATACTTGTCCAAAAAGGCAACATGAGATTCGTCTTCGTATATGAAATGACCCTCTCTGTTTTTTGATATGATATCGCAAAAGATACAGTCCAACTTGATCCAGTCTTTGATCTGTATTTTATTATGGTTCCTGATGCGATTGATTAATTAGTCCATTACATAAAACCTCGAATAACCATGGGAGAAAACAGGGAGTCTAGACGAGAAAAAGAGCGGGAAAATTATGCCTCCAAGCAAAAGTCTCAAAAACAGAAAAACACACTCATTACTGCAGCCGTATTTGCAGTAGTAATTGCTATTGTTGCCTATTCATCATATGCTTATTATGAAAAAATTGCAGTCACTGGTACACAAATGTCCGGCCCACCTGGCGCTGGCAAACTAGGGGACGAGCACGAGCATGCAGGTATTTTGGTTAGAATATTTGGCGATAAATTCGACTTTTCACTACCAGACTATCAGGTAAAGAGTCCGTTTATCCACTTTGAGAACCAAAACGGCGACACCATACATAGACATGCATCAAATGTACCACTAGGATTCCTATTCCAGTCAATCAAGATAGGATTTGATGATCAGTGTTTCATATTCCCAGACAAAAAGCCAGAGCACACATTCTGCAATAATGAGGATTATTCTCTAAAATTCTATGTGAACCACGAAAAGGTGTCAACACTATCTGACTATGTCCTCAATGAGGATGATAGAATTTTGGTTCTATACGGAAATGAGAACCAAACCCAAGTAGACAATTACCTAGCAGAGCTTGATGGTCTGTTTATCGATAAAAAATCAGGCTGAGAATCAGCCAAATTCTAATATGGTATTGAGCATTATCGTGATATAATGGAGATTTCTAGCCGAAATGTAGTATCTGGTACAGCACGCGCCCCACACAGGGCAATGTACAAGGCAATGGGTCTGACCGATAATGATTTGGGCAAGCCGTTTGTTGGCGTGTGCCATACTGGAAATGAGGCAACTCCGTGTAATATTCACCTGCCAAGGCTGGCGATAAAGGCAAAGCAGGGCGTATCAGATGCGGGATTTACCCCAAGAGAGTTTTCTACAATAGCAGTATCAGATGGAATAGCAATGGGCCATGAAGGCATGAAGTCATCTTTGATTTCTAGAGAAGTAATCGCAGATTCAATTGAATTGATGGTGCGGGCTCACCAGTATGATGGACTAGTAGGTATTGCTGGATGCGATAAGAGCTTGCCAGGTACAATGATGGCAATGGCTAGACTGAATTTGCCGTCGATTTTTGTCTATGGCGGTACTATAATGCCTGGAATGCTAAATGGAAAACAGCTCACAGTGCAAGATGTGTATGAAGCAGTAGGCGCTTATGATGCAGGGCAATTGACACTGGAATCTTTGAAAAATATTGAAAATTATGCTTGTCCTACTGCAGGATCCTGTGGTGGCATGTTCACAGCAAATACAATGGCGTCAATATCCGAAGCACTTGGAATTGCATTGCCTGGAAGTGCATCGCCACCAGCTGAAGATGAAAGGCGAGAGAAAATGGTGTATGATACCGGTGTTGCATGTGTACAGGCATTAAAGAATGACATAAAGCCGCGAGACATTTTGACATTTGAGGCATTTGAGAATGCCATAACAATACTAAATGCGATTGGTGGCTCTACCAATGCAATTTTGCATCTATTGGCAATATCTCATGAGGCCAAGGTGAAATTGACATATGATGATTTTGAGCGAGTCCGAAGAAAGGTACCACATGTTGCTGATCTGAAACCAGGTGGAATGTACGTGATGAATGATTTGGACAAAGTTGGAGGGGTACCATTGATGCTAAAGAAATTACTGGACAGAAAATTATTGCACGAAAATGTCCTAACCATAACTGGTAAAACCATGAAGCAAAATTTAGATTCCATTGTGTTGCCGCCATCAAATGACGACATTGTAAAGCCGATGAGTAATCCACTATACAAGACAGGAACTGCTGTTATACTAAAGGGCACACTAGCTCCAGATGGCGCCGTAGTCAAAATGTCTGGCGTAAAGATTGCCAAGTTTACTGGCAAGGCCAAGTGCTTTGATAGAGAGGAGTTGGCATTTGATGCAGTATCACAGGGTAAAATCAAGGAAGGCGACGTCGTAGTTATTCGATATGAGGGTCCAAAGGGCGGGCCTGGTATGAGAGAAATGCTAGCTGTTACGGCTGCATTGGTAGGCCAGGGTCTGGGTGAAAAAGTGGCAATGGTAACAGATGGGAGATTTTCAGGTGCCACTCGCGGATTTATGATTGGACATGTGGCGCCAGAGGCCTATGTTGGGGGAAACATTGCATTGGTACAAGACGGAGACATAATAGAAATTGATACTGAAACTAACAAGATTGACTTGCACATTTCACCAGATGAGATGGAAAATAGGAGAAAGTCTTGGAAGCCGCACAAACCAAATTATGAATCAGGTGCTTTGGCAAAATATGCATCATTGGTAGGGTCTGCGGCACAGGGTGCTGTGACTAGCCCAATTTGGTAATTATCAAACGTGTTTATTGACAATCAATAAAAATGCAATCCCCCTCCCGTTCGGGGGTTTGTGACGCTTTTTCGTTATGACTAGGTAATGATGTACGTTGGGATTTGTTGGAAAGAATTTAAGATCATACTCAAAATCAATACAAAACAGTGACCAACAGAGGACAGCACAGCCATTATAATGTAAAATTCCTCAAAGGCTACGGTTAACTCGATTTCTCACAAGACAGCAAGATAATTCTCAAGGCAACTACTGAGAAATTACATTGTAAAACTTTCTAGACGGTCCCTGCTTTAGAAAACCCATCAACTGCATCGCAATTTGATGATGCTCAGGCGTTTGGTGTATCTTGTGATGTGTCTCTTCGCTCTCAAATTCCGCAATTATCACATATTTTCCGTCACTTGATTTACCCAGTCTTCTATTGACAAATCCCGGGTTTTTTGCCAAAATCTTGTTAGTTTCTGTAATCCAAGCCTTGAATTCCCCCTCTTTTTCCTCTTTTAGAGGCATCTCAATTATTGCAACATACATTATTTCTCACATCATGCCATCAAGTTAAGAAGATTACTCAGATTTCCGGACTGAAATTATCGCATCCAGAATTGCAGGGCTTGTTCATTACGCCTTCGCATTTTCCAACCCCATCATGCATTATTCTATGATGGCCACAATTGCGACACTTTACCCGAAAATACGCAATCAGATCACCCATTTCAATGTCAGATTTTGCAATCTTACCATCCGTTATGGCATAGTTTGATTTCTCATCCATCAATTCCACACCGGCTGTTTTTTGAGCCATGCAACCAAGTCACGATACAGAGGACTGGTCTGAACATTAATCACATTAATTTCCACATTGGTGCTAGACTTTGCAGTTTTTGTATATCTGTCGTATTTGCAAAACACAACCCTATCCAGATATGTTTCGCCTTCAATCTCTTTTTTGCCCAGCTCATCAGATTCCGAAATTGAAAAGCTCACAAACAAAACCCCATCTGACCAATACGCATTTGCAGACTCTAGAGTAGAAATCATGCTGACTAGATCATCCAGACTCATCTTTATGAGATCATGAACGTGGATCTTTTTGTACGGCTCGTAGATAAAATCAGTCATGGATTGATATTTTTGGTGCTGCCTTATCAGTTTTACAACTAAAATCCATGAGCACTGCACACAAAGACGGTTTGTGAACCCATCTTTTTTGCAGTAATTCCAGTTCCTTCTCTAAGTTCGGATTTGCATAAAGAGCACACTAGCTCAGTTGCCGAGCTTTTCAGGCGGATTTGTGGCTTGCCAAAATACATTTCAGAATACAGGACACGCGATTTCGGTTTTGCAAGCATCTGACTCATGGAGTCATATACGTCAGGATCGCATATAAAGGTACCGTACCATACCGTAATTCTTACAACATTTGAGCCCAATCGTGCGTAATTTGGCACAAATTTTTGTAAAAATTATCAAATACTGCAAACAGGAATTCATTAAATAACCCACACAGGTAAACAACTCCATGGGTGGCCGCCTTTGGTAACCATACTTGTACTATAATACCCCTAGGCCTACCTGGAACGCAATTTGAAATCTATTCAAAACTAGAACAACATTACACCCACACGTTTCTCTTTGAATCACTTACAGGTCCTGAGGAGCTGGCAGAGTCATCCATCATTGGCTTTGATCCGAAAATAATCATCCAAGGTTATTCTGACAGAATTATAATAACACACAAAGATGGAACTGCAAAGACAATTCTAACCAAAGACCCAGTATCGGAATTAAAACAGTTCATTACACAAACAAATGACCAATCACATCGATACCTTGGGGGAGCAGTTGGAATCATAAACTATGATGCAATAAAACTGTACGAAAACATTCCAATCAAGGACAACTCTAAACCATTAATGGAATTTGGAATATACCAAGACGGCATCCTGTACGACAACAAGACAAAGCAATCTCTGTATTTTTATTATGATGAAAACAGAATCAGCCAGATAAAACAAACAGAGAGAAAATTTGACAATATCACATTATCTGACATTACAACAAACATGAATGAATCCCAGTTTGCAAGTATAGTAAACAAGGCAAAAGAATACCTTTACTCTGGCGATATCTTTCAAGTGGTGTTATCTAGGAAATTTAATTTTTCAGCATCCGGTGATTTTCTCCGAGTATACAAGGAGCTGCGCTCACTAAACCCATCACCATATCTGTACCACATGAAATTTGCACAAAAAACCTACATTGGATGCAGCCCAGAAATGCTGGTGCGTGTTACAGGCAAAGAAGTAGAGACATTTCCCATTGCAGGCACGCGTAAAATCACGGACGATGAGGCAAAAAACAAGCAGCTGGAGCAGGAATTGTTATCGGACCAAAAAGAAATTGCCGAGCACACAATGTTAGTTGACCTTGGGCGAAATGATGTGGGACGAGTCTGCAAATATGGCTCTGTACGGGTACCAGAATTGATGCAGATAAAGCGATTCTCACATGTACAGCATATCGTAACTCATGTTGTTGGCATTCTAGATGATAAACATGACATGTTTTCTGCATTTGAAGCTGTATTTCCTGCAGGAACGGTCTCTGGTGCACCAAAGGTTAGGGCAATGGAGATAATCAACGAATTAGAGCCAGAAATTCGAGAGCAATATGCGGGAGCAGTAGGGTATTTTTCCAACAACGGCTGTTGCGATTTTGCAATTGCGATTCGCAGTATCTTCTTTGATGGCACCAAGGGATTTGTCCAATCAGGAGCTGGAATTGTAATTGATTCCACACCAGAAGGAGAATTCAAGGAAACAGAACACAAGGCAGGCGCAATGATTGCAGCACTAAAGGAAGCAACAAAATGAGATTTCTAATCATTGACAATTATGATTCATTTACGTACAATATCGCACAATTATTGGGTGAGCTTGGAGTGGAATCTGATGTCATACGAAACG
>CAYYBJ010000040.1:0-10304 GCA_964470325.1 uncultured Candidatus Nitrosotenuis sp.
TATTACCTTGAATTCATCAGCAACATAACTTCCTGATATGATATTTTCCATGTCGATTTTGCCAAAATCTTTTTCCTTGTTTTGAATAATTTTTTGCATTGCCTTCTCAAAGTCTTGTGGTGTGATCATAAGGCCAGGTCCTTTCCATGGAACTGCTAGTGGAACAGTAGTTAATGCATCAATGTTGAGCATGTTCAAGATTTCAGGAATTTTCTTCTCTAGCCATTCTGTGTCGTATTTTTGCTCTATTGCTTCTACCACAATTTCTTTTGCTTTTATTGCGGCCATTGTAACACGTTCTGCAAAACTGGGTTGCAGCTCTCCTTTGATATCGCCAAGCAGAAATTTCTGAAAAAATGCCTCTATGATTCTTGATTTTCCCAAAATATTTCCAAGTTGCGGCCTGTATAGCCACAAATATGTATAATAAAAGATGAGTTCCTCATCCATTCCTCTCCAGGTTTTTCGTCCTAACAGTTCAATGCGCCTTGTCTCTAGCGTATTTAGGATAAATCCAAAGGCGTGATCATTGGAGAGGATTTTTTTGCAGAATCTAACTCGCATTGACTCATACCAAATTGCTACACGAAACTGCCTGTATTTATCAAAGTCAGTTCCGGCGTATCGTTCAGGCGAGATTAGGCTAATCTTGTTTTCCTTTAGTTTTGTAATGGTCTCTTTTTTGTCTGAGAATTCTACTGTAATCTTTTCCTTCTCAGCCCATCTTCTTGCCAAAAATGTGGCAATCTCTACTAGAATATCATTTCGTAGTTGTAATGACTGCATTATCTACCAAACATGGATGTTATGATATCGCTGACTTTTTGATATTCAACGGTTCCCCACTGTGAATACACATTTGCAAAGACAATGTCTGCCGCCTTTTTTGTATCAAGGTCAGAATCTACAAGTTTTGCAAAAGCTATTGTCTCTCTGAGGCTTGGGGAATAGTACAATTCTTCCACGGCAGCTGCTGCTCGAAGTGTGTTTGCAAGTTTTATTCCTTGTTTTAGTGCATCGTCGTGACTGCCAGAAACATGTTTCTTTACGATTTGAAATTCAGTTTCTTCTGGAGGGTAATCCAATCTTATTCTGACTGGAAATCTGCTTAGCAGCTGAGGCGGAAGCTCTTTTGTCCCAACATGCGTTAGTGGGTTTATGGTTGCTATGACAAACCATTTCTGATTTGCATTAATTGTCTCGCCAGTAGATTCTTTGAGCACTATTTGCCTTCTGTCATCTAGTGCTTCATCTAATCGTAATAATACATCTGCCTCAGCAGCATTGAGCTCATCCAAATACAGAACGCTTCCTTCCTTCATTGATTTTATCAAAATACCTTCATCAAATCCTATTGTTCCCTCATTGAGAGTCTTGGTGCCGATTAGGTGGCTTTCGCGGGTTCGAAGACTGAAATTAATTGATTCTAGTTTTGCACCTTTACTGTTAGAGAATTCACGAACAAGTGTCGTTTTTCCTGTTCCTTTTGGTCCTATTATCAAGGCAAACAAACCGGCATCATACGCCTTTCCCAATATGTCTAGTGAGTTATTCCAGTCAAGATAAGCAGATGACGCTTGCAACATGGTTTGAATGTGTCTGTACTTTATTTAAAATAATTAGTTCCTAGCTAGCACTAGTTTTCCCATTTTGCTAGATGCTCATAGGAATCATTCATTGTTTTGAGGAGTTTTTTGTGCCAGTCATCAAATCCGTCTGGCGTGGTTGGGAAACTGCGATAATGTTCAGTTAACCATCTGTTTTGTTGCGTTGTGTATCGAAGACCATCTGCAAGTTTTTTGTTTAGCGCTCCGCGAATGAGCATTCCCATCTTGCCTACCATTGAAAAGTCTGGATGTTCACCCTTGCTTATTGCCTCCACATCCATGTTGCCCAAAAAGTGCTTCATTCCATAATTGATCTGATCATTTGTTAGCATTTGCAATAATCTTCTAAATACTTCAAGGCCTGCAGTCTTGTAGCCATATTCTCGGATGTAATCGACATTGTATTGCCACAGTCCTTTCTCGGTCACATCGCCTGATTCGATTGCCTGAGCTACATTTTTGCCAATTATTGTTCCAGCAATTAATGCAGGGCCAATTCCTCCGGCATCAAGCGGTTTTGGCATCCATGCTGAGTCGCCTACCAACATGAAACCATTTGCAACCATGCAGTCATTTTGTCTTCTAACCGAAACTTGAAAGTTTCCAGTCGCGTTATGTGCATCTGATGGATCAGTAGATAGTCTTGGGTTTTTGATCGCTCTGTTTCTCGCAACATACTGATTGATTAGACCCGTGACATCATCATGTTTTCCAAGTCTTTTGTTTCTTTTATCCAAGAGTGTTTTTTCTACGCCTAGTCCGATGTTTACTTTATTTTTTCCCTTTGGAAAGACCCATCCATAGCCGCCTGGAGCAATGTCTTGGTCTAGGTGGATTAGGCAGTAATCAGGATCAAATTCCGACAGGTCATCCTCTCCCTGATCAAAATACATGATGTGACGTCCTGTTGATTCTAGATCAGTCCTGTCAATTTTGCGCTCCATTTTTGTAGTATTTTTTATTTGATTTCGAAGCATCGAGGTAACGCCAGTTGCATCAATTACGACCTTGGCTGTTTTCTTGTATGGTTGATTTGTTTTTTTATTCAAGCCTTCTACGCCGATTACCTGGTTACCATCATATAGCAAACCAGTAATGTTTATCTCAAATTCGACAGTGATTCCTCGCTTTAATGCCTCCTTGTATTGCGTTTGCGGTAATTGTTGTCTGTTTAGCAAAAATCCATCCCCGTCAAACGGAATGGATGTCTCTCTATCTGGGGATAGTGCCATTACGCCCTTTACTCTATGTTCGATTTCTGGTGCAGCCCAAGAAATCTTGATGCGACTTCCCATGTAATCAACTGCCTCTTTTGATACTGCGTCACCGCAAACCCATCCATTGATTGATTTGCTACCAAGCATTATGGGGCCGTTTCTGTCTATTACAAGAATTGATAATTTCTGATTAGAATAGTGAGCAGCCGAGTGTGCAGCAATCATTCCTGCCAGACCTCCACCAGCTACAATCAAGTCATAGTCTGCCTTCAATATGTGACAGCTGAAACTAGATTATTTAAAACAATCTTGAATTATTTTTTGGGTCAGATCGTCGCGGCGTCTTCACAGCTTGCGTATTGCTCAGACTGGAGCGGCTTGTTAGCTCTTCATTCCCAACCATATACTACTCTAAATGATATTAAATTGTGCTTGTGAGGATTTCAGAATAAGTCTTGATGATGTCTTTTTGCGAATAAACTGGCGTGTAAATTTTGAGCTTGATTGGATCATCGGCAGCAGGCTCAATTTTGCCTTCTACTAGTGATTGCTTTGAAATTCTCATGTACAGTCCAGAGCCGTCACAACGATTTTCCAAGTCCTCTATGATTTCATCTATTTCCTTTTTTGGAATGCTTGAGATAAGATTTTTGACCAGACTTGTTGCCTTTTTCTTTTTTATTTTGCCGTTTACCAAGGCAATCGGGTTGTCATAATGTCCCTGAAGTTTTTGTATTGTAAAATCATCCTCATCCACATCAAAAGATTGCTTGAATGAATCAAAGATTTTCTGCGAATCTTCAGTTGCGTGTATTATGACTTGGATTTCTACTTCAAGTTTTTTTTCCGTCAAACTATGCTTCTAGTAATTCGACTTGTGCTTCTGCAGTTCTGATGAGCTTTACCTTCTCAAGACCTACATGTCTCATTCTGATTACCTTTTTGGCCGCTGCCATAATGTCAGAGTTGATTTTTCCATAGCATGTTGCTTGCACAAACTGATCAATTGTCATCTCTGGGATGGTCTTGCCCATTACATCTCTTGCAATTAATCGCAATGCGTGTTTTCGTGATGTGTTTAGTTTTTTATGTGTCAATGCAATCACCTTTAGTCTGAATAGATAGTTGTCCTTTGTCTTTACATTCATGACAAAGTTTACCTTGCTAGAGCCACGTCGTATAAGGCTTCGAAGAAATTCTTTGGCATATTCATATCTCTTGAAAATGGCATATGCTTTATCTCCGTCTACTTTGGTGATTTGGAAGTAAATCTTGTATTGGTACTGAGATGGATCGCCTTTTAGAATATCAAATAGTGTTACCTCAATTACACGACCGATTGCTTTTTGATCATCAGTGATTGGTATGTATGCAAGTGGTGCATTGTTAAATGACTCTGGGGCAATAACTGTGACCCATTTTTTCTCACGCCACTTGTCCTTTACTTTTCCACCCTTTCTACGAGCCAATTATTAAGCGACCCTGAAGCCAAAATATAATTGTACTATATTAGATCCGCACCAAGATACTTTTGCAAAGGTTTTGGCACACTGATGTGACCATCTTGCGTCTGAAAGTTTTCCATTATTGCAACCAATGTTCGCGTTGTGGCAACAAGTGTGCTGTTTAGCGAGTGCAAATATTGAGTCTGCTCATTGGTCTTGTCGCGGAATCTAATTTTGAGTCTCCTTGTCTGAAAATCAAGACAGTTTGAGCAAGACACGATTTCGCGATACGCATTTTGGCCTGCCATCCAGGCTTCTATATCAAATGTCTTGGCAGAAACCTTGCCTAGATCCCCACTGGATAACAACATAACTCTGTATGGAATCTCAAGTTTTTGGTAAAATTCCTCTGCTACTGCAAGCATCTTTTCATGTTCCTTCCAAGATTCTTCAGGTCTTGCAAAGACGTATTGTTCTACTTTTTCGAACTGGTGGACCCGAAAAATTCCCTTTTGGTCCCGTCCGTGGGCGCCTGCCTCTTTTCTAAAGCATGGACTAACACCTGCATATTTGATTGGAAGGTCTTTTCCCTCCAGAATTTCGTTTGCATGCATTGCTGCAATGGAATGCTCTGACGTGCCAATCAAAAACAGGTCTTCATCTTCTACTTTGTAGATGACATTCTCAAAATCATCAGCTATTATGGCGCCTTCCATGGAATTACGATTTATCATGTATGGTGGCTGAACCAATCCATACTGCTTTTCCGCCAAAAACTCTAGTGCAAAGTGAATCAATGCCTGATTTAGTCTTACCAAGTTATTTTTTAGATAATAGAATCTTGCGCCAGCAGTTTTTGCCGCCCGCTCTAGATCAACTAGGCCTAGGCTCTCTGATATGTCGATATGATCCTTGATCTTAAAGTCGAATTTTGGAATTCTACCCCAACTTCGCACCACTACATTTGCAGAATCGTCGATGCCGATGGGGACTGATTCGTGAACCAAGTTTGGCATCGTCATGTTTAGTCTGCTGTATTCCGACTCTGTCTTGATTTGTTCTGCTTCTAATACCTGAAGGTCTTGCGAGACCTTTTGCATTTCTGCAATTACTGCATCTGCGTTCTGGCCAGTCTTTTTCTTTGATGCAATTTCCATAGCAACTTTGTTTTTTTGTTTTCGTAGCTCATCTGTTTTTGTAATTAGCTCGCGCCTTTTACCATCCAGAGAAATTAGCAAATCCAAGTCAAACTGGACGTGCCTGTCTGAGAGCATTTTGCGAATAATTTCTGGTTTTTCTTTGATTATCTTTGGGTCCAGCATTATTCCATCACCTTTAGTGCCATGGAAACATGAGCCAAAACCTCGTCAATTGTAGCAGTAAGTGTTTTCATATTACCTGTACTGTGGAAATTAAAAACAAGTGCGTTATCAAGATTTTCTATCTCAAATGACAACCCCTTTGGAAAATCAACATTGTCTGGCTCCAAGGCAGATCTTATGGCATCTACCTTTTTCTTGGTTAGATGATCAATTGTTATTTTGATTGTTGTTTCCATTTACATTGTCTTCTAGATAGTCCAAAAAGCCATCAAGCTGATCCTTGGTTATCTTGGCACCTGCAGCTGCATCATGTCCCCCACCGATTCCATTGAATTTTTCTGCACCTGACTTCATTAGGGCAGAAAGGTTGACCTCTGTTTTGCAGCCAATTGATTTGCGTGATGAAAACTTGATCGTGTTTTCCTCACCGTTTGTTCGAAGTATGATTATTTTACCTGCATTTTTTGGCGAACCTGCAAGTAACGACGAGATTGTTCCAGTCATGGTTTCAGGAATTATGCCTTCCCCATTTACCATCACACATTTGGCAGAATCGCTGATTCGCCATCTCTCATTTCTCAAAATGTTCATGTAGTCTCGAATCATCTTTCTGTATTCAAGTAAGATATTTTCTCCCTCTTGGAGCATCTTGTTTCTGTCTCCCATGCATATTGCAATTCCAACACCAGATCTGCCTATTCTTCCACAGGAATTTAACATCGTGGAAAACTCTCTAGCATCGCGCAAAAAACTACGTCGTTCTTCTGCCGGAAATGTGTAGGTGTGGCCAATCAATTCTTCCATGATTTGGCTTGCGTTTTGTGAACTGGCAAATTTTGTAATGGATTCTATTATGATGCGTTTTTCGTCATCTGTCAGATCTGATGGAGTTCGCCACCTTCCACCGTCTTTGAGCTCAATTCCCGCAGACTTGAAAAGAGCAAGACTTGCGTCCCGATTCCAAGTCAAGCCCTCTATGAATGGCTGTGCTGTAAATGCAAGTGCGTCAACTAGTGGTCTAGTCTCCCTTCCAACCAACAACAAATCCATGTCGACTCGTAATCCACCAATGCGCTTTGCCTCTTCAACTATCTCTAGGTTTTTACCCAAAAACGACTTTTTCTCTCCCTGATCTTGCCTGTCGCCTAGTGCAGAAACCACAGCTATTGGAGCAAGGTCTGAGTTTCTCTTGTCTAGTGCCTTTGCGGCCAAAAATGCCATACTGCCTGCACAAACTTCGATTCCTCCATCGATTCCATATTTCCAGGCATTTATCACGGATTCATTGTCATGTTCTTCCTCTGGTATTTCATGATGGTCTAGCACAAACCAGTTTTTGCCTAGTGCTTCATCCATCTGCTTTGCAAATCCCCCTCCCAGATCAGTTATGATGTGAAAATCACGAGAATCTGACTGCATGTTTTTGATTATGGTTGGATTCATCTCCTTTATGGTGCGCACAGTTACTTTGGCGCCAGCACGAATGAGCGCCTTTGTTATGATGGCGCCCGATGTTAGACCGTCACAGTCAATGTGGGTTACGACGCAAATGTCCTTGTTACTTTTGATATAATTTGAAATTTTGTCGCTAAAATTTGATAAATGTTGATCTAGGTTTTGTCCCATTATTCAAGTTGGGCTACAACTGACTTATATTTCCAGTTTTGTGGGATCGCGCCAATTCTTTTGTAGTATGTGGCAATTCGATGAACCTTTGCCTCAACCAGTTCTAGCGATCTGACGTTTCTCTTGTCAGAGTTATTGTTCTTGAGGTGTCTTTGCAGGTTAATTGCCTTTTTGACGATATTATTGAGGTCCTCTGGAATGTCTTGCTTGACATTGTTTTCCTCGAGTATCCTTTTGACTGATTTCTTGGTGATTGTCTTTGCTAGTGGTATTGCGTGTTGATCTCGAAGCTTTATTCCGATCTGACTCATTGGGACACCATCTTTGCCGTATTTGACAACTATCTCCTCTACTTCTTTTGCGCTAGTCGTGACCCACAACGGCGATCTCTGATTTATCGGTCTTGTAGAATGCGATTGTCCATGTCTGTGGGTATGTACACGTCCCATGGCGGCTTTTATCCTAGAACTAACATAAACGTTACCACAAAACAATTGCCAAAACTGGCGATTAGAAAAAAGTTAAATAGAAACCATAGCCCCCAACACACAGGTAAACACTATGAATAAAGCACTATTCGGAGCAGCAATTCTTGCTGTAGCCGCAATATCACTGGGAATGACAGCACCAGCATTTGCCCAATATATGGGTAATGTTGATACCGAGTCAGGCAAAACAGGCAAAAACACCCTCGAAGAAGCCTTGAAACTACAGGCAGCTAGAGTAAAGTCTGCATCTGACAACCCATCAACAGGTTCTGGCACTCCATACCTGGCAGCTGACGGTGTCTTGGGAGCCTCTGCAATTGCAGCGGCCGTTTTTGGAGGAATTGCTGCGGCATTTTTCTTCAGAGCAAGAACCGGAAGATATGCAGCTCAAGGAAGAGGATAAACCTACTTCTCTTTTTCCATTTTATTGAATACTTCCTAGCGGGCGGTGCGCGATCAACATCTGATTCTGAGTATCAGGGAAATGTATATATCGCACATGAGGCGGTCATTAGTTTAATGACTCCATTATTCGGCACAGTGTTCAGTATTCTGTCTACTGTATTTGGACAATTGGGACCAGGTTATGACCCATTGTTCTATGATGTCATGGTTTACATCTTTGGCACAATGATGTTTACTATATTCCTCTTGGGAATCATTGCATATTGGCTTAGAGTCCATGGCTGGTCATACAAAGATAACCGTGAAAGATGGGTTGACGAGCTAGACAGACACTTTGAAAGAGAAGGTATCGGTTTGATACCAGACAACGGAAAGTACTGGTAAAACCTCTTTTTCCATTCTTTTTAGTTTTCTTTTATTCTGAATTCTATGTTTGGCTTATTTCCGTTTGATTACTTTGGTGGTGCAAAGTCATTTTCACTTGACTTGTCATATCCCTTGGTAAAGAACTCGGCTTTGTAATGGGCACCATTGACTAGAGGTTCTCGGATGTAGTGTGGTGATTCTTTGCCGTTAATATAGACCTTGGACTTTGACTCATCCATATCTCTCATTGGAAAGCCATTTTCGTGGTATGTAGTCCAAGTCCACAAAAAGTGTCCCAACTCAAATGGGTATTCTTCCTTCCACTCTGCATGAATTACTCCATCATTTGCCAAAGTGTACAGAGAATGTCTACACCTGTCATTGTTGCCAATGTTTGCAGGAATGTCAATTTTCTGCCTGTCTACATACAATTCTAGTGTGGCGGTGACTTTGTAGTCTGTCTCTATGTCGTTTACGCATACTCGAAGTGGGTTGTCTAGGTTCATCCATTGTTGGACAAACATGCTGCCTAGTCCAACCGATATTCCAACTACCGCTGTAATTATGAGGTATCGTATGGTTGTTTTTCTCTTGGCAGGATTGCCCATGCCAGGCCAAATCATGCTCAGACTTTGCCGGCTAAGAATAAAGTCGTTTCTCTAGGAGTTGCTAATAAAATGAAAAGAGAGGGTTTGTTGGTTTAGATTACTTGCCAGGGGCGAGTTGCGAATGTTATGACATAACCAACGCCAATCATGATTGATTGGTACATGATGTTGGTGTATGCAATTGGTTTTAGTATTGGATCGCCAGTAACTACTACTGTTTGTCCTGGGCCTAATCCTGGTCCAACTTGAGCAACGTTGAGTTGAGTGTGTACGTGGTATACGCCTGGCTCTAATGCCTTTGCCCTGATTTCATAATCAAGTACTGCGTTACCTGGTATGTTGAAGACGTTTCCTGGTGGTGTTCTTGCAAGAACTTCCCATCTGTTACCTGCGTTGGTGGACTCTGAAAATATAGAGTTCCAGCCTCTGAGGTCTCTTTCAACAAGACTTACGAACTTGCCAGATAAGACTAGTTCTTCACCTGTTTGCAGTGATTGTCTGTTGAAGGTTTCATCTTCAATCTTTACGAAACGACTCTGTAGTTGTGCTTGTACACCGTGTGCTTCTGCAGTCTGTACCATTTGGGCCAAGTTTGGACCAAGTGTACCTAGTGCTAAAACTACACTGAGTGCTAGTACGATTGTTTTCTTGTCGACCATAGTTATCCCGTTAATTAATCATCGACTCACATGGAATGATATATGTTTTACCGTTTTAATCAGTAGTGAAAGTTAATAGGATCGTGCGGGAATGATGATCTGATAGCTATACATCAATGTTGAACATTGAAAATGTTGTTTTTAGTATTATGAAACTTTTAATTTTAATCGTATCATGACTAATTTTAGTAATCTTTTATGAGCAAGTTTTATAAAAATTTCAAGAAATTCGGCTAAAAATAAACTCATGTTTTATATATTGAAAAATAGCAAGCGATGTCATGGCACAGATGCCGGCATTAATCCCAAAAGAAGTTGAGATCCAGAGACTAAAGAAAATCTGGCTCATCGTTATTGCAATGGGATCCACAGCAGCATCCGTGGAAGTAGATAACTTCGTAGATGGTTCCTTACATCAAACCTCTATCAGAGATTCTGCATTCACACCAGCACACTGGTGGCTTTACTCACACTTTGTGGCACTACCGCTAGGTTGGGGTTCAGTTGCAATCTATGACAGAAAGGTACCAGTACTCAGAGGTCCAAACAACTCCATGAACA
>CAYYBJ010000041.1:0-10106 GCA_964470325.1 uncultured Candidatus Nitrosotenuis sp.
ATGAAGACATCTCTTTTTATTATAATAATACTACTTTCTGGTGCAATAGCAGGAACAGTACATGGCCTGGTCAATCTAGTGCTAGTTGAACCATATCTGGATTCCGCAATTGGAATTGAAAACCAAACCCTCTTTGATTCCGGAGAAGAAAAAGACACGCCGGAATTTTGGGCAAACTATTACTCATATAGAGCCTGGCAGAAGGGTGGGCAAATCCTAGCTGGTGCCATCCTAGGCACATCAATTGGTGCATTGTTTGGAATTGTGTATGGCCTTGCAAGAAATGTCTTGCCTGGCAAATCTGCACCAAAGAAGACATTGTTCCTATCATTACTAATGTGGGCAACACTATACATCATACCGTTTGCAAAATATCCCGCAAATCCTCCGACCGTGGGAGACCCTGAAACCATCATACTTCGCCAGACGTTATATCTGGCCTTTATTGCAATTTCAGGCCTAGGTGCACTGGGATTTTACCAGATCTACAAAAGAACAAGCAAAAAGACAATTGCGTTTGCAGGCTATGCAGGACTGATGGTTGCAGTATTTGTTTTGATGCCTCCAAATCCAGACCCAGTGGAGATAGACTCAGGCTTGCTTGCGGGCTTTAGAATGACATCTGTAATTGGCACATCTGTATTTTGGGTATCAGTTGCCTTGGTTTTGGGTGCACTGTGGGCCAAGCTAAATCCAGATAGAGTGTCGCAGAAAAACTATCAATAATGTCATTATCCATTCTCATTCTATATAATTAGAACAATAACATTTTATTTAAAGATCAAAACACGAAACACAACAACTTGACTAGACGATTCACATTGCCGCAGCTAAAAAAATACGACGTCACGCAAAAGGTAATCGAAGCCCTCGCTGATGCGGAATCACGAACCATACTGTTCTCAGTAATAAAACAAGGAAAAACAGCAGCAGAAATCGCAGAAAAGTACAAAATCCCACTATCTTCTGTTTACAAAAAGCTCGCAGACCTAGAGGACCTAACACTAGTCCATGTGGAGCGCTGGATGATATCTGACAAGGGCAGAAAATTCAAGGTCTATCGCTCCAGAATTAGCAAAGCAGACATTTCAATCAAAAAGCCAGAACCCGTTCTGAGCCTTGCGCCAAACCTGTGATATTATGCTGGACAAAAAATCAATCTTCAGTCTTAATCAGTATGATGTGACCCAGCAGATAATAGAGACACTGGCAAACGTGTATTCTCGTGCGGTGTTGTTTTGTATTATAGACGAGGCAAAAGATGCGCAAACAATAGCCGATGATCAGAAAATGTCAATATCAACAGTATACAAGATTTTATCGCAGCTAGAAGACCTGACCCTAATCGAGGTAGACAAGTACGAAATCTCTGATGCCGGCAAGAAAATAAAATACTACAAGTCCAGAATCAAAAAGGCCGAAATCATTGTGGGCGGCAACACACCTACGCTGAATCTGCAGGCAAACTAGACTCATTCTAGAATTATAGAATGGCTTTCTGCTTTAAATAAAGTTAGGCGCGCCTAGCAAACATTGAAGCAGTTTTTGGTTTTGTTTTTGGCATTATTAGTAGTGTTTTCTGCAATTCCATATTCTTATTCCCAATCTGATGATTCCGCACTGGTTGATGCGACTGCCAAAATTACAAAGATTGGTGCCACACTGACTAAATCCAGCATACAAAATGGCGACTATGAATCTGCGTCACAATATTCCAAGTTTACAGCAGACTTTTACGCGCATCAAATCAATACATTACGAGCTGCAAACGTAGAATCTGCTGATGATCTGCACCTTTTGTTAATTGACATTCACTCCAAAATAGCAAGCAACACCGGAATGGACTTGGTCTCTTCTGATCTGGATTCTGTATTTTCATATTTGAACAGGTTTCCAAAATCTGATCAAAATGCCCTAGTCGTTGCAAATATTCTAGGTGTAGCAGACCAATCATACCAAACTGCCATGACTGAAAATCTAGAACAATATCGAATTATCTCATCCAATCTAATCGAAGAGGCAAATGTTATTTTTGATTCCGATTCTTCCGTTGATGTACGACAAAAGGGAGAGATTGACGCGTTTTTTGCAGACTTAAAATCCCAAATCAATTCCAAAAAAGAGTTTGTTAGTGTCGGTAAGATCATCACAACAATACAACGTGATCTGACAGGAACAGATACCATCGTTGCATACCAGGCAAATCTGTACAATGTGATTCGACAACTATACCAACAGACCAATGCGGCACTGCAAGCAGGGAATTATGCCAAGGCAGAAGAGCTAGTAATTACGGCATATTTAGATAATTTTGAGTATCTAGAAGCAGATATTGAGATTGTAGATGTCGACTTGCTCCACACCATGGAGGTAAACATGCGAGAGGAGCTGCGCACAATGGTAAAAGAGAAAAGAACACCGGAGGAAATTGCCGCATTCATCAATGATCCAATATTACAAGACCTGAAAAAAGCAGAAGGCCTAGTCGCAAACTTAAAGCGAGAATCTCCGCAAACAGTAGAGGCTGCATCAGTACAGCCAAAATTGCTCAATCCAATGGGCTCGGCAAGCGAAGACCAAAAGTCAGGCGTGCGAGGACAAATAGATTTCATCAGGGCAACGCTAGAGACAATGCTAGTACAATACCAGTCTGGCGACTATTCGGCCGCATTCACATCAGCTAGAACTGCATATTTGGACAGCTACGAGCATGTAGAAATTCCATTGCGAAGCATAGATCCAGATTTTACACTAGAAGTAGAATTACAGTTTGCTCAACTGCGTCAGCTAATCAACGAAAAGGCAGAATTTTCCAAGGTCCAAGAGGCAGCAATCCAAGTTAGAAGAAGCCTTGATGAATCCGAAAGACTGGTGACTGGTACTGGCCAGCTGGCACCGGCAATTGCGTTTACGTCCTCATTTGCAGTTATTTTTAGGGAAGGCCTAGAGTCTGTTCTGATTTTGGGCGCCATACTCACATATCTGGAAGCATCAAGAAATACAAAATACAAAAAATATGTCTATTATGGTATTGTGCTAGCTATTGCAGCTACTGCGATTACCTGGGCAATTGCATCATATATCATACATTTGTCTGGCGCAAACAGGGAATTCATAGAGGCAATAGCAGCTCTTTCTGCCACAGCTGTTTTGTTTTATGTCAGCTTTTGGATCCTAAACAAAATAGAGCACAAAAAATGGATGGAATTTGTCAAGGCAAAGGTCTGGCAGGCATCCACTACTGGAGGGGTGACAGTCTTTGTGTTGTTATCGTTCTTTACGGTGTATAGAGAAGGGTTTGAGACAGTGCTATTCTATGAGGCAATGTTTGGATTTGCAAAATACATGGAGCTCCATGTAGGATTGGGATTTGTCCTAGGCATTGGGGTATTATTGGCAGTGTATTATGTTACAAGAAAGCTAGGAAAACGACTCCCACTCAAGATGTTATTTGGTCTTACCATGGGCGTTGGCGCATACCTATCCATTGCATTTTTGGGCAATGCAATACGAGAGCTGCAAACACTAGACCTAGTACCGTTTACCTCCATGCTTGGTACAATTCCTAGACTGGACATCAACATGGCAAAGATGACTGGAATTTACCCAACACTAGAGACAGTAATAGGACAAATCATCCTGCTTGCCGTATACCTAGTAGCCTCAGCATACGTCCTAGTAATTAGGCCAAAGCGAGAAGAAAAAATAGCATCAATGCGAAAATCAAGAAGAGAAGTAGATGAGACGCATTAGGGTAGGAATCGATGTTGGCGGCACCTTTACCAAGGCAGTAGCAATTGACATCAAAACAGGGCAAATCGTAGGCAAATCCACAGTTCCCACGACCCACAAGGCGCAAAAAGGAGTATCAGAAGGTATTGTTTCTGCATTATCCAAAATTTTATCAGAGTCAAAAATTGACATTTCTGAAATTGAATTAATTGCGCATTCCACCACACAGGCAATCAATGCATTATTAGAATCAGACACTGCAAAGGTTGGAATCATTGCCATGGGTGTCACACCAGAAAAAGGCAACATCATAAAGAGAACCACGTTATCTGATGCAAAATTCAACTCGGACCAAGCACTAAAGACAGAACATGCGTTTTTGGATACTGCTCATTTGATTTCTGAATCCGAAGTGTCTCAGACAATATCAAATTTGAAAGAAAAAGGAGCTCAGGTAATAGTTGCTACTGAGGCATTTGGGGTGGATGATCCATCAAATGAAATGTTTGTAATGAAAAATGCAATGAGTCACAACATTCCAGCTACTGCATCACATGAAATCTCTGGAATCTACGGCCTAGAAATAAGAACCCTTACTGCTGCAATCAACGCAAGTGTTTTGCCAAAGACATTTGAGGTGGCAAATTTTGTTGAAGACGCAATAAAAGACGCCGGAGTTGCGGCACCCATCATGATAATGAAAGGAGATGGTGGCGTTACCAGCATGGATACATTTAGGACAAAGCCGATTCTCACTATATTGTCTGGGCCTGCAGCTAGTGTTGCAGGCGCATTATTGTATCTCAAAGTATCAAATGGAATTTTTGTCGAAGTGGGTGGTACTAGCACCAATATTTGCATAATAAAAAATGGCAGGCCAGAAATCCGCTATGTAACCATCAAGGACCATCCAACCTGCATTAGATCAATGGATGTTAGAATTCTAGGCGTGGCAGGCGGTTCCATGATAAATCTCAAGGATGGCCGTGTATCAAAGGTTGGTCCACGAAGCGCGCATATTGCAGGCATGAAATATTCCTGCTTTGCGGCACCTGAAATTCTCAAAAAAGGCAAAATTATAGAAGTAAAGCCAAAGCCGAGCGATGTCGAACCATACATTGCAATACAATGTGAAGGCGAAACATTTGCAATCACCAATACCTGTGCCGCAAATGCCCTAGGATTAATTGAAAAAGATGATTATTCCTATGCAGACCAGACCTCTGCTAAAATAGCTATGGAGTTGCTTGGCAGACACATTGGGGTGACAGGTCCTGAAGTTGCCATGTCTGTGATACAAACGGCATCATTTGAGATAACAAAGACAGTATCCAAAATCCTAAAAGAATTCAAGATGGACAAGACAAAAACGCAGATCATAGGTGGAGGTGGTGGTGCATCTGTATTGGTACCATTTGTTGCAAAACAGCTAGGCATACAATATCAAAAGGCAGAACATGCAGAAGTAATTTCATCAATTGGCGTTGCATCATCGATGATTCAAGAGGAAATAGAGCACACCATAACAAATCCGACACCAGAACAGATATCAGATTTGCACAAAAAAATCCATCAAATGATGATAGACAGGGGTGCAGTACCAGAATCAATTACCATAACATCCGAATATATTTCAGAAAAATCACTACTCCGAATCTCTGCTACTGGAAATGTGGAAATGGATAGTGCAGATAATGCCAAAAATGTATTCACGCTAGACGAGGCAAAGAATCGCGCAGGCGAGCTGATGAATGTTGGTGTAGATTTGGTGGATCTGTCGTTTGAGACTGATCATTATTTTGTATTCACCGGCCATGTCTCTGAAAAAAAACTATTCAGCAAAAAAAACAGGCACCCAATACTAGTTTTGGACAGATTTGGGCGTCAAAAGCTAGCATTACATAACGCAAAACTCTTCCTTGGAGGCAAAATCTCAATACTAGAAGAGCTGGATGACTTTCTGGAATCACGAAATAGCGAGATTGCGCCACAAGTCTATCTAATGAATAACCTAAAGCTAATTGACTTTTCCAGTCTCACATCAATATCACATATACTAAACGCAGTAAAAGAGGAGTTGGATTCATCAGACAAAGCCGCAGTAATAGTAGAATTAGGATAGAATCCTATCAAGCTACAACTACTGTTTTATCTTTGATTTGAACTCGATTATCTCCAATTCTTTGCCGTTCTCAGTTACTTTGGTAATCGTAGGCTTGAAGTTTGGCTCATCTATTGGCGATATTTTGCCTTCTGCAGTTGCATAATTTAGCTCAATTATGACAAATGCCGAGGTTGCAACCAGCAATAGTATGGCAAGTGCTGTCATCATGAGCGTCATTCTGTAGGGTGTGATTAAAGAAAGCTGGAACTATTGAGAGATTTTTGGTTCCAAAAAGGAACTAGTTTGGAGCTTTGAGAACAAATTGATTGTTCAGTTCATCCCATTCTCCGTCAGTTACTGCAGAAATTACTGCGCCTTCAGATATGATAATCTCCATTACATGTGGAGTGAGCACCTGAGTTACTACTTGGTCGGTCCTGTCGCCAAATCCGCCATGAGATGACGTAAATCTTGCCTCTAGTGCATATTGTTCTGGAAATGATTCCAGTACTATGACTGCACCCATCTCTAGTGTGTCTTCCATTCCATCAAACGCAAATGTAGGGGACGATAAAACAAATTCTCTGGCTAGATCCACAATTGCTTCTTCGTCTGGCATCTGCTCAGTTGGTATTGGGGCGTTTTCTTCGGCCATGCTCCAAATTGTTTGGTGTAATTGACCTAATACTTTTGGAGCATTTTCTGATGTATCAGTCCATGAAAACTCTGCGCCAAACACTCCTTGTGTAAGATGCATTCCATATGAGAAATAATCCGCAGAGCCTGAAACTGGAGGATAATCCATAGTTTTGATGTTGATCAATTTGCTTTGTTGCACCAATTCATTGATTTGCTGTACCTGAGAGTCCTCTAGGGGGACATTTGTTGTAGAGTCACCTTCAGATATCACAATAACATTACCTGTAGAGTCAAACGTCATTGTCTTTGGAGCAAATCCTCCAAATCCACCCTCCCTAGATATTGAAATGGTATATGGTGCATCAGTTTGTATGCTCATTCTATCAATGTTCATTGTAACTGACATTCCATTCATTGGACCGGATTTTGCCGTACCGATTTGTTTTTTGTTTGCAAAGTCAATTGAAAGGCTGATCAAATCTCCAACAGCATGCATTTGTGGATTTTTCACATCAGTTACCTCACCATCAAAGCACAGTGTCGATGCCTGTGCAATGCATACCTCACTTGGAGTCAGGTCCATTCTTACTATTTCAAGACCAGACATGCCTGCTGAAACTACGGTTGCCTTGTCACCATTAATTAGAAAATGAAATGTACTTCCCGCAAATTCAGCTGGGGATTCAACCACATTCTTTCCATGATAGATAAATTCCTCAGCAGATGCCGAGTTTATTTGAAATAGTATGGAAAATGCTACTAGTCCCAATGTAATTGCTGAAATCTGCTTCATGATACAATACAGAAAGAGTTTTGTTATAACCTTTGATTAAATCCAATTTTAAGTATCTAGAATGAGAACAAGACCTATAATAGAATTGTACAACAAATCCCACGTGAAGGCAATATTTGCTATTATAGCAATTGCTGCAATTTCTACAATCCCACTGTCCTTTGCTGACGAAGGAACAATGGAAGTAAACGCTGAAGGCGAGACATTTGATATTGCATATTCAGTAGATGGGGAATTGCTTGCAATAGACATTGATCAGGAATCAACATCTCTACTTGTAGGATTGGACCAAGTACATGAATCTACATTCACAATATCATTTCCATCTGAGCTCCTGGCAGCAGAAAATGCAAGCTTTGTAGTTCTAGTGGATGGCCTAGAAACCGACTACTCCATATCATATGACGGGAACAATCCAACCATAACAGTACCAATCCCAGAGGCAACCGAGGAAATTGAAATCATCGGAACAAGCGTAATACCAGAATTCCCACTAGGGGTTTTGGCAGTAATGGGCATAGTATCTGCAGTTGCTCTGGTCTTTTCAAAATCAAGACTTGCAATATTCAAGTAGTAATTTTTTCTAATTTTTTTGATTTTACTGCAATCTTTATCTCGCGAGCTATTCTTCGACCCATACTCATTGGAGTATCATAAAGCAAGGTAGAGTATGGTGAGCCATCCATGTAGATGTTGGTTCCAGCCACGATTCTTGCAGAAAACTCAAAACTCCAGAACTTGCCGTCCTGATCATAGACTCCCTCTATGCAGAATGGACCGTTCATGCCAGGCTTTACCAGTCTTTTTGATGCAGAAACAAATCGCTCACCCATTTGATACACCTCATCTAGCAATGATTCTCGCAGTACCATTGGACTGTTCCCTATGACATTAAACGAAGAAATGTAATCCATTCCTAGCTGTTGCTGGGATGGGATTCTAGCTAGGCCCTCAATGTCGGATTCATGTCTTTTATCTACCCCAAAGAATTCCAGCTCATCTGTTAGTGGGGAATAGAAAAACTGCAAATATGCCAATACGCCCATGACATATTCTTGGATGTATAGGTCAGAGTCACCCTTGATGAGGCCTTGTTTTACTAGGATATTGCGCTTTTTGATGTAGTCTTTCTCAGAGATTGCCAAAAAATAGCCCTTTCCGCCAGCTGCTCCGTGTCTTTTTGCAATGACTAGTCTTTTGATCTTTTTTGGAGAGGATATTGCCTGTGGAACATTCAGATCGGATTCAAGCATTAATTGCTCCTTTAACTTTCTGTCCGATTCCCATCGCAAAATCCACTTGTTGCCAAATACAGGAGTCTTGATTGATTCTATCTGCTTTGTTGACATTTGTGCAATTAATGTGCCGTGTGGAATCAAGACAGCGTTGTTTTTGTCTAGTATTGTGGTGCATTTTTTGTCCAATACTTCTTCAAAGGAATCAACTAGAATCATCTCATCAATAAAGTCAAATCTTTTGTATAGTCTCTCTCGTTTTTTCTCAGATACCAAAATTGTTTTTAGACCTTCATCCTTAGCACCCTTTAGAACCTGTAGTGCACAGTGGGAGCCAAGAGTAGCTACTGAGACCATGATTAGATTGAAAAATCAGGGTTTATGAAAGTTCAGACTGGGCTTTAGACACATACGCAAAGACCTCGTCTATCAAGTCCATGGTTAGATCTTTTTTTAGATCCTCAGGTGTTGCTTTGAGAACAAAGTCGATTAGCGTGATGTTTTTTGGCATCGTCTGTGGGTCTTTTGTATACATGGAATAAACAGAGATGGCATTTGATATCACAACTAGGAGTTTTTCTCTGCTTGATAGTGCCATGGTATGGCTAGGATACCTGGTAATTTCTAGTCTTTTTTCGCCTAGATGAGATGATTCTCTCTATTATGAGGCCTATTATCCCAACAGATAATGCGATTATAATCGATAAATACAGGTCAGATAGTGGCTCGCCGATTACTGGGGGGTTTGGAGTCATGTATGCAATATCTCCATCCAGTGGCATTGGTTCTGGCGGTGCACTATATTCTTGCGGGATTTCAGCTTGTCGCATCATTTCATCACTTGGCGTTTCTGGAGCAGACTCAATAGGAGCAGATTCCGGTTGGGCAGGTTCCGCAGAATCAAATGATTCTACGCCAGAGTGTGTTGCCTCTGTAGATTCCTCTATTGGTGCAGATTTCATTGCCATTTCCGGGCTAGTTGCAGTAAATGCAGATTCTGGAGGTGCATTCATTACCAAATTGCCCGAGTTTGCGCGTGCATTACTAATTGCAATTCTATTGTTTTCCTGAATGAACTGCGATGAGAACCAGGCAGCCAAAGATACGCCGCCAATTGTTGCAAATCGGTATATTCGATTAAACGAGTTGAATAGTGATTTTGATGTCTTTGCCTTTTCAGTCATACCAGACGGCAATATGACTATGGCAAATTTATCAACGGTATAGTATTTCATGTCGTGCGATTTTGTGTTTTTTCCTGTTTGGGACACTTTGACTACGTTTGCATCCTGCATTTTTTTGAGATGATACATTACAAGCGGAAGCGAAATCTCTGTTTTCTGCGAGATTTGGTTTGCAGTCATTTCTTCATTGAATAACAATTTGAGAATTGTTCGAGAAGAGTCGGAGCTGAGTAATTCCCCTACTGCTTTGATACGATCATCATCAGTTGAGAGTATCTCTATTTTGTCGTTAATTCCCATTGGATCTTCTGAATCGCCCATGAATCAATGACGCTGCTCAATTAGATATTAAAATTTTCGATTCAATTCTATTTTAATCAAAGGTAATAAGCAAACCTAGGCCATACAACTCCATGAAC
>CAYYBJ010000042.1:0-1643 GCA_964470325.1 uncultured Candidatus Nitrosotenuis sp.
GTTCTCCTTCGATAGTAAGAGTGACCGAAACCACGGATAAGCGTCCCCTCGAGGGCCTACACCTTTTAGTTTAATTCCCCATGTGTCGATTCTATAATTTCGATTGAAACAAGCACTAGATCTTCAAATCCGGGATATCTACAAGCTAGATGAAAGAATGAAGAATGTATGGAATTTGCTCAGAGAAACCGTATCCCAAGACATGGAATTGCATGGAAAAGATCTAATTTATGATGCTTTGTTGAAATTTTGACTAGATTTGTCTGATGATCTAATAAACCGAATTTTGGATATTATAAAATCCGGACGAGGCGATATAGGTAGACTAAATTATATCGTGGAGATGCTAAGAAAGGGCTCAACTCTGTATCTGTCTGATCAAAAATATCTTGAATCGATACTGGGTGAAAACACCTCCAAGCCTGACAACGAACCGCAAATTCCAAAAGTGGATCCTGACAGAAAAACAGAACATACTGAACTAAGAGAAAAACTCACAAGAGGAGAAATCACAATAGAAGAATATGATTTGCTCACAGATCTTATGAGGAAAAGATCTCAAAAACAGTCTTGGCGTAAAAATAAAAAATTAAGTTTGATCATGTCTTTGCTGCCTGGAATAGTTGGGTTACAGGGAATATGATATTTTCAGCTAAGAAAATACTTGCGGGGAATTGAGGTCTTGGCCTTTTCAATTATAGGAATTGCCGTGTTCTTTACAATTCCAACAATTCAGAGAAGCGATACATCCATAATTCCAAGCACTATGACGCTTCGCCTTATTGTAGTTGCGATTTGGCTTTCTGTCCTTGCCTGGCAGTTCTACGATACGAAAAAACTCTTTGAAGAGTCTATTTCGGATCGACGAGACCGATCCTATAAAAGTAGAAAGCTACGAAGCCTAGGGCGAAAATACTGCCTTGTAATGAGTGGACTGGGGCTGTTGGCACTGCTGGCAATCTTGGCAACGCAAATTCTATAACGTATGGTGGAATACTTTGCCGATTGTTTGTATTTTGGCCTATAGAACTAAATGAAAATAACTAGCATGTGTGGAAATAATGCATGAAGGTGGCATATTTTGATGGCTCCAAAATATCATTACAAAATAATTATCCTGATCCAAAACAAGATGAAGTCCTAGTCAAAGTTCGACTGGCTGGGATATGCGGAACAGACCTTGAGATGATCCAGGGTTATGCGTCATACACCGGAGTCTTAGGCCACGAGTTTGTAGGCGAAGTAATAGAATCAGTAAACAAGGATCTAATAGGAAAACGAGTTGTAGGTGAAATCAATGCCGGCTGTGGCAAATGCTCAATGTGCACAACTGGGCTGGAGCGTCACTGTCCACAAAGAACAGTGCTTGGCATATACAAAAGAGATGGCGCATTTGCACAATATCTGTCCCTTCCAGAAAAAAACTTGCATGTTATTCCAGATTCAATTTCTGATGAGCAGGCAGTTTTTGTAGAGCCGTTGGCAGCTGCATTTGAGATAGAAGAACAGCTCAAAATAGACAAGGATTCCAAAATTGCAATACTTGGAGATGGAAAACTAGCACAATTAATTGCACGAGTATTGAGAATAAACCACAAAAACATTACCTGCTTTGGAAAGCACCAAAACAAGCTGCAATTACT
>CAYYBJ010000042.1:1743-4141 GCA_964470325.1 uncultured Candidatus Nitrosotenuis sp.
CTCGCACAGAAACTACATAGAAATGCCAGCCAAATGCAAACTCTGAATCCGTGACGGCAAAACCGTCTTTTTCGTGAACCATTTCTTCAAGGCCAGATAGAGTCTTGATTATCTCTTTACTGGATTTGTCGTAATCTGTGGCAGAAACGTTGATGTTGAGTTTCATACTTTGTCTGGGTCCTTCAAAAATAAAAGGCTCACTATTTTATGAGATGCCTTACCTCTATGTTAAAAAAATTATCCAGTATTTCGATGTAGGCCTTGACAGGTGCCGGAATATCTTGAGTGCAGGAGAGGCCTAGATTTTTTGCATTTATCCAGATCATTATTGTTTGTAGGATGGTTAGAAATCTGTCGTTTCCTGCGTCTGGTGAGCCTACTGCCTTTGTGTATCGCTCTGCATGTTCCCAGGCAGTTGTAAAATCCATGCATTCTGTTCCAAACACTGCCATTAGCTGGTCTTTGAGGTTTTTTGCTGGAACAAATGGAGTCTGGTGCAAAAGATATGGAAAGCTGACCTTGTTTGGTATTATTCCTGGCAATGGATCAAAGATGGTAATTATTTTGCATCCCGGCTTTAGTTTGGAGAATCTTTCAAACATTTTTGAAATTATGGTGTCATCGGAGAACCAAAACAGGATTATTGTTGCATCTGATAGGTCCGCATCTGTAATGTCCTGATGTAGTGCTGTTATTTTGGGGTCTTTTTCAGTTTGTGTGATTTTTTCTTTATCGTTGTCGATTCCAACTGATTTTGCACCAAATTCTCTTGCAGCTATTAGAAGGCTGTTGCCGGTTCCACATCCAAGATGACAAAACACATCGTTTGGGCCAAGGCCTGCAAACTTGAAAATCTCTCGCAGCGAATCATCTGACAGCTGGACTTCTTGGCCGGAAATTATTGATTCTGGGAGTGTAGAAATGTATTCTTCTATTTTCACACTAGGAATATAGTTTGGAGAAATTTAATCCCTAATGCTTTCTAATGTTGATACTGCCTGCCACAATGTGACCCGTACATATGATGGCAGATTCGGGTCTTGTGTGACATCATCAATTTGAGAAATTGCATTGGCAGCCCTAATAGAAACTGGGTCTTGACCTCCCTTGAGGTTTGTAATCAAGTCAGTTAGGTTCTTTTTGATGTTCTTTGGCGTAGTAGGACTTGAGGCAACCTGGGTTAGTGTCTGTATTGCAATTTCAAGTGATTTTTGGTTTTGAGCCTTTTTGTCTGCCATGTCTAATTCATTTTTGTATATTGACACTAGCTTTAAAATCTACACCCTAGAACTCTACAAAAACATTGTCTGATTCTATTGTGGTTCTATACGATTTGAGATCCTTGATTTTTGCTGGGAATTTTTCCAGCTTGCCGCTCATGCAGTTGAATTTGGCACCGTGCCATCCACATGTGACAGTTCCTCCCTCCAAGATTCCTCCTGCAAGACTTGCTCCTGCATGCGTGCAAGTGTCATCGCAGGCAAAATAACTACCATTGATGTTTGCAACCAGAATTTCTCTTCCATCTGCAGTTATCTTTGTCATCTTTCCTGGTGGAATCTCTGATGTTTTACCTACAATAATTTTTCCCATTATTGTATCAAATTTTGGTATTTCTTAAAAATCTAGTGCACAAATCGAACCGTGTTTTCGAGTTTTCCTATCTTTTCTATTTCCATCTCTATTCTGTCGCCATCCTTTAGAAATACTGCATCTGGCTTGTTTAGCATCACACCGGCAGGCGTTCCAGTTGATATGATGTCGCCTCGCTCTAGGGTCATTACCTTGCTGAGCTTTTCTATGATTGATGGAATTTTTATGAACATATTAGCAGTGTTTGAATTCTGGCGCAATATTCCATTTACCTTTGTAGTCATTTTGAGATTTTGCGGATCCTCAATCTCATCAGCAGTTGTAATCCATGGACCACATGGTGCAAATGTGTCAAATCCCTTGGCTCGTCCAAACTGCTTGTCTTGTGCCTGAATGTCTCTAGCAGAAACATCATTGAATACCATATAGCCAAAGATCGAGTCCATTGCGTCTTTTTCTTGTATGTTTTTGCAATCCTTGGATACGATGATAGCAAGCTCCACCTCATAGTCTAATTGCTTTACAAAATTAGGACAGACAATCTCGGAATTTGTGCCATTTAATGTGGTTCGAGGAATTATGACTATGGCAGGATCTGTTGGGGGTGTCAGATTTTGCTCTTTTGCATGATCCACATAATTGAACGCAAGGCAGATAACCTTTGGCGGATTTGGAATTGGGGCCAAAATTTTTGCATCTGTTAGTTTCACTGAATAGTCTAGCTTTGGATTCTGTGATATTACCTCTTTGTACCAGCCGTCAAACAGAAATTGGTACAGAAGAAAACACAGTTCCAGGATGCTCC
>CAYYBJ010000042.1:4151-9929 GCA_964470325.1 uncultured Candidatus Nitrosotenuis sp.
GAAATTCTTTAATCGATAATGGAATTGGAATTCCTGTCTTTGAAATGATTTCTTCTTTTGTTGCGATTTGTCCATCCTTGACAAATCCATAAGTTTCCTTACCTCCAATCAAAAATCTGCCAATCTTCATCGTATCATCACTTGTGTGTGTAAATTGCCTGCAGCATAGAATCCTTTCTGCAGTATCCGAATCTTACGAATTGTATCTCCTTTCCCTCTTTTAGCTCGTTATAGTATGGTTCTGTAAAAACGTTGATCTCCTGCAAGCTTGCAGCATTGAATTCTTCTCCTATGAATGGCTGGCTTGGAATCAAAATCTTGATTTTCTGCGCGTTTTTCTGTGTAACCCAATGAATCTTTGGAATGTCTGCTAGCTCGTCTCCTACGTACTGGCCTTCCGCAGGAGACTGGCTTGTAATTTTAACATTACCCAAACCCATGAAGCGAATTGCATCGCCTGGCTTTAGCTTTTCAATGTCTTCTGATTCTAGGTAAAACTCCTCTCCCAGCTCTATTGTGCGCTTGCCCATGTCCTTTGTTGGATGATTGGGCATGGCGATTGTGCCTGTTGGCAGGTTTTTGACCCTAATTGATGCTGGGTTTTTGACCATATGGAGTCGAATGCTTTCCGGGTCCACTATTTTGCGGTTAAATGATTCTAGGGTTTCAAATGGCGCTAGCGTATCTGCCTTTGTGAATCCTAATGATAGAACAAACTTTCTGATTGCGTCTGGTCGTATTCCACGTCTTTTTAGCGCCTCTAGTGTTGGCAATCTTGGGTCATCATATCCAGAAACCTTGCCTTCCTCAATTAGCGGGCGCAATATTCTCTTTGATACTGGCATTCCCTCAAATCCTAATCTGGAGAACTCGATTACCTTTGGTTTTCTCATCTTTAGCAGATCCAAAATTGTATAGTACAATTCGTTTCTAAGCTCGTATTCTTTGGTTCTAAATGCATGAGTAACACCATCAATGCTGTCCTCAATAGCTACTGCAAAATCATAGCTTGGCCAGACCCTGTACTTGTCGCCAAGAAGAGGATGTTTTGTTTCTATGATTCTAAACATTACTGGATCTCGCATTACTGTGTTTTCTGAGCTCATGTTTCCCCGGAATCGAACTATGGCATCACCCTGTCCGAATTTTGAAAACATTTTCTCCCATCTATCTTGGTTTTGCTCCATTTCGCCCATGCTACACTTGCATGACTTCATCTCTCGCCTGTTTGCAGAAATTGTTTCTTGCTTGCATGTGCAGACATAGAAATGATTGTTATCTAGCATTTCTTGGCATTTTTTGTAGAGCAGATCAATGTCGTCTGATGTGTTCTTTGTTCTATCGTACTTTACCTCAAGCCAGTCAAGGCCTACCTTGATTGCTGCATAATATTCCAGTCGTTCTGCTTCTGGATTTGTGTCGTCAAATCGTAAGATGAGCTTGCCTCCATACATTTTGGCATATTCCTCGTCTATGATGGCTGCCTTTGCGTGACCAATGTGCGGATATCCGTTTGGCTCTGGCGGAAACCTTGTGACTACTTTGCCTTGCTCTGCGCCTTCTAGTGGTGGAAGTCCATCTCGTTCTTCTTGCTTTTTTGGCTTTTCTACAAGCAAGTCAGGGAACTTGTCTTGGATTTGTCGCTTGATTTGGTCTTGCGACATTTGGTTGACAGAATTTACTATTTCTATTATTACTGGCATGATTTCCTTTACCTGGGCTCGCAAAGATGGTTCTGTTCCAAGAATCTTGCCTAGGACTATCTTGTCCTGGGTTTTGCCGTGGTCCAGTGCGTTTTGCAGTGCTACCTTTAGTATCTTGTCTTTGATTTCTTCACTCAATCTACAAGCTCCTAGTCACAACAAAATCCAAGAGCGCAATCATTTCTGATTTTGCAGGACCGGAATATTTTGCCAAAGCTCGCTTTGCTTTTTGTGCATAATCTAGTGCTGCCTCTCTTACTTCTTGCTCGATTTGCAAGCTTCGCATTACATCAATTGCCTTTGCAATGTCTGACTTTGTGGCCCTTGGGTTTCCAAAAACTTTGAGGATTATTTTTCTGGACTTTGGGTCTGCCTTTTGTATTGCAAGCAGTATGGGCAAGGATTTTTTTCCTTCACGCAAATCATTTCCTACTGGTTTTTTTGTAATCTTGGGATCACCCAATATTCCGATATAGTCATCAGTTATCTGAAATGAAACGCCTAGGTTTTTTCCAAAGGATGCCAAGTTTACAGCGTCTTTTGGTTTTTTGGCACAGATTGCACCCATTGCGCAAGAGACCTCAAAGAGTGCAGACGTCTTTTTTTCTATCATGGTAATGTATTCTGATTTTGTTGGGATCTTTTTTCCCTCTGCCATCTTGATGTCTAGGACTTGACCCTCGCATACATCAACACACGCTCTGGCTAGTTTTGCAACCAAGCCTGATGATAACTGTGAACTTTTGACCTTGTCTGTAGAAACCATCTCAAATGCCTTTGAAAATAACACATCTCCAGCAAGTATTGCAAGTGGCATGCCAAATCTGGTGTGAACAGTTGGCACGCCATGTCGCATCTCGTCATTATCCATAATATCATCATGAACTAGGGTGAAATTGTGAACCATCTCTATTGCAGCTGCTGCCGGAAGCGCGTCGTTTATGGAACCGCCAAGCATTTGACAGCTCTTCATTACAAGATATGGCCTGAGTCTCTTGCCGCCGTTTACAATTAGGTGTGCGCCAGCCTTGTACAAGATATCTGGTTTGCCATTTAGATTTGATTTTAGATAAGAGTTGATCTTTTTTGCAGTGCTTGGAAGTGTCTTTACCATTAGCTTAGCAGCCTCCAGCTGTTTGTTGGAAAGTGGTATTTGAGTGATCTTTCCAGTATCGGTTTGTGTTCTGGCCTCATCCATTTATCAAAGACTGGTTTGTGTTTTTGAATCATTGCCTCATCTGATGCATATAGAAAATACAGGGCAACTAGCATCCATGGACAGTAGATCTGTGGATTTTTCTCAATGTCTGCAAGCAGTTCTTTTTCGTCTGCCCACTTTATCTCGCTGATTTCGTCTTTGACTAGCTTTATCTCAAAGTCATCTGAGACTCGGCCAATCAATGTACCGCAGATCTCATTTTCTGATCCAACATCCTTGTATGGTACATGATACTCGAACTTGAAGAGATAATCTAGCTTGCACTCTGCACCGATCTCCTCTGGTAATCTTCGCTCTGCAGATGAAACATAGGTTTCAGTCTTTCTTGGGTGGCTTGCAACAGTGCCGTCCCAGTCTCCTGGCCAAAGCATCTTAGTTGGACTTCTTCGTGTAAGCAATAGCCTGTGGTTTTTATCAAATAGCAATATCGTGAATGCACGGTGGAGCTTGCCGTTTGGAAGATGACACTTTACCTTTTCTTCTGTGCCTATTGGGTTGTCGTTGCTATCTACTAGGATTAGAAATTCTTCTACCATGCTCTATTTACGAAATATCGTTCCCTCAAACTTGTTTTTTTGTATTGCATCAACTATTCTTTGCGGCTTGTTTCCATTTACAAAAAAGACCTTTAGGCCCATCTTGGATATTCGGGTAGCCTCCTCTACTTTACGCTTCATTCCGCCCGTGACGTCCATTGGTGTGTCTTGTATTGATGCTTGCTGGTCTTTCATATCGTGGATTAGTCGCCTTGTCTTAAAATCTGAATACAGTCCGTCAACATTTAGGACAAATATTGAGAGTCTTGGGCGCAGTGTTTTTGCAAGAATACTCATTATTTTATCACCAGATAAAATGTAGGATTTTTTCTGTCCGTACCACAATGCGTCGCCAAACGTAACTGGAATTAGATTTGATTCGGCAATTTTTTTGATTTCTCTTACCTTTGATGCAATCGGTTTATTCCCAGACATAAAGTCGGTTGGAGGGAGGCAATACGGATTTAGCTTGTTTTTTGCAAAAGAATCTAAAATTATTTTGTTTAGCTCTACCATTGAATTTTTTACAATTGCAACTCCATGGGAATCATATCTTGCGGGTTTTGTGTGCATGTCGTATTTGACTGACCAATAATGGCCAAAGGATCCTCCACCGTGTACTATTATTACTGGCTCTGAGATCTTTTTGAGCTGCCTTGCGATATTGTCTATGGTCTTTTTCCTTGGAGAAAGAGGTTTTTCCTTGTTGGTTATGATCGAGCCTCCAAGCTTGATTAGGATCATATTTGATTTCAGAAACAGACTCTGTTAAAAAGTATCGAGTTGTTCTATGCTGTTTTTTGCTTGACACCTGCTGTGTCTATTTTTGTAGCAAAGCATTCGTATTTTGATAGTGTCTCTAGTGTTTTTTTCAGATTAGACTCGTCAACTAGTACCGCAATGCATCCGCCATCTCCAGCACCAGTCAATTTTGCGCCATAAGATACATCCTTGACTGATTTCACCATTGTGTCCAATATTTGGTTGGATACGCCTATTTTTTGTAAATATGTCTGGTTTACTTTCATTTTTTCTCCAATTTTTTCTAGGTCATTTTTCTTTAGTGCATCAAGTGCTTCTTCAATCAACGATGATTCGTTTTGACAAAGAACAGAAAATTCATCAGAATTGTTTTCCTTGAATTGTCTTACTCGTGATACTACTTCACTTGTGAAATGAATGATCTTGGAATTTGCAATGACTAGCTGAAATTTGGGACTCAGATTCAGGTTTTTTGTCCCCTGCTTTGTGTATTCCATGATTCCGCCATATGTGCAGCTTGCAGTGTCTGCACCAGATGCATTTTCGAAGACAGTTTTTTCTGCTTCCAGTGCAAGCTTGAGGATTTCCTCTTTAGATTTTTTCTCAAAAAGACCAGAAATTGAGCTTGTCGCAGCAACACAACATGCGGATGATGAGCCAAGGCCAACTCCTGATGGAATTTTAGATAGTATGGAGATCTTGAGGCCTGACTTGGAATCAAATTGCTTTAGAACTCTTTGTGCAATAAACACCACAGGCCTAAACTTTGCATCAATGTTTTTGATTGGCTCATCCTTGGGTATGGTAATGGAGCCAAGTTCTGATTCAATCTGAATTATATTAGAATTGACAAGCTCGGATTCAACTGTTATTCGTCTATCTATTGCGCAAAGAACTGCCTTTCCTCCATACACGATAAAGTGCTCGCCAAAGAGGATTACCTTTGCAGGAGCAGATGCTATTGATTTCAACTAAACACAATAGATGCGTAACCTACAACAGAGCTCTTGTCTCCTGCAATATCTCCACTTGTTGCATACTGGAGTAGTTTTCCTTGCGTTGCTCCAAGTTCCTTACATGCAATCATAGTTGAGGCAATTGCTCCGTATCCACACGCACTAATCCTCCTTTCATTCAACACTTTGTAGAATTTTTCCACATCTAATTTCAATATTGGCTCGATGAGTGTCTTGTCCTGTTTATGCGCATATTCATTTTCCTCATAATGCGTAAAATCGGATGAACCAATTATGATGATTTTCTTAGTCTTTGCAATCTTGGCAATTGCAGAACCGATTTCCTGTGCATATTCATAATCCTGGTCATTTAGAATTATTGGCAAAATTTTGAATGGTTTTTTGCAGAATTGTACTAGCATTGGCACTTGGACTTCGATGCTGTGATCACGGGTGTGGGAAAAATAATCAATCTCTATTATTCTTGAAATCTCGTTGATTTGGTTTGCCGCATCTGAATCGACTTCTACTGGACCGAGGGGAGTTTCCCAGGAGCAGTCCTTCATTGTAGCTATATTGCATCCAATTCCCCAGTGGTTTGG
>CAYYBJ010000043.1:0-9902 GCA_964470325.1 uncultured Candidatus Nitrosotenuis sp.
ATGACCGAAGCTCAGAGGTGTCTAGTGTCATAAAGTATGGCTGTGATGTGTTACGTTCTAGATTTTTCCCATATTGCTCAAATGCCAAGTCCTTGAAGAGGTGTTTGGACCAAACATCATGAACCATATCATATTGTTTTTTGGATTTTTTTTGTCGCAATAACTCATGAGATAACTCGTGTGATACTACAGTGCAGTTTTTCTGGCACGTCGGCAAAAACTCTTCCTCTTTTGGTTTGACCCACAGTACCATCGCAAAATTTTCCGCATAGTATCCCTCGCATGTACAGTCAGTCCACATTGGCCTAAAGTTTGCCAAATAGAAATGAAATGTGTTCTTGTCGCGGGACTTGTGGTCCTCTACTAGCACTGCAGTATCTAGTCTTCGCAAGAGGCTCTGCTTTGGTACTATCATCTGGTCACATTTTACATCATAATCTAGTGAAAACGTGTCCTGGATCCATTTTTTGTAAAATTGTGCCATCTGCTCTACATACTCAAATTCACGCGCTCTGGACTCTAATTCATCCTTGGTAACCAAGAACAAAAAGTGTAAGAGCATGACGCACAAGAAAAAGAGAAGTGTTTAAGACTGACCCTCAATACCCATCAGGGTTAATGTAGATCGGATTTTCTCTATTTTTCGAATCTTCCACGTAATGGTTTCACGTAGGGCCTCTACTGTTGGGGACTCGATTTTGGCCAAGATGTCGTATGCACCAAAAGTGCCGTGAACCTCTTTTACGCCATCAAGTGACTTTAGTTGCTTGATGATGGCTTCTTCTGAACCTAGTTCACAGTTTATCAAAACGTATGCTGTTGCCATGACTAAACTATACACCCCGGGATATATCAATAAACCTATTGTCGGTTTCTATTTTTGTGAAATTTTGAGTATTTCACTCCAGATTTGAGACGAAACCGGCATGACAGACAATCTGGATATTTTCAATAGATCCCAGTTCTTGAATTTTGGATTTGATTTGATCTCTGCAAGTGTTACTGGCCTATCCAATCGCTTTTTGTATTTTACATCAACTATAACAAATCTTGGGTTCTTTTCTTTTGGGTTTGGGTATGGATTGGAGGTTATCTCCATAATTCCGACGATTTGTTTTTCATCGCCGCTGTGGTAGAAAAATGCCTGATCGCCTTTTTTCATCATGCCAATGTGCTTTACTGCCAAGTTGTTGTGCACGCCATCCCAGGTCGTAGTCTTTTCCTTTTGGAGTAGATCCATATTATACGTGGATGGTTCTTGCTTGCACAACCAATACTTCATGGTATGGTACCATTTGCAAATCTAATATTTTTTTGCAAGTATAATGTACCCCGGCACTGACTCACACATTCTCACAGGTCTTTAGCCTATTTCCTCAAACATGCTCTGTGACCGGGGTAGCCCCATGTCGCATACCTGGGTGGACCCAGAAATCATGTTTAAGCATCATATCATTCTAGTCCGTCTGTATGCCTTTGTTAGGGCAAAAACGGTACGAATCTCTCAAATATTAAGTCAGGTATAGAAAAAAGAATGCTCAGATTACTGAGCAGGAGTTACTGGGATTGGTTCTGCTGATATGGGGATCACGATAGGAGTAACCATTACAGAGCCTACTTGCATTAGTGACATTCTTGCACCATTGTCCATGTACTGGATGTGAGAGTTGGTAAATGCGATTGCAAATTCTCCAGTGTTATCAGTTGTTGCATAATGACCCATGATGTGTATTTTGATTGCAGTTCCATCGTTTAGGGTACCTGTTCCCTGCAATGTGATCTGGTTTGCTCTCACATGGCCTGCCATGTCTAGCTTTGCGGTACGGTCAGCTACTGAGAGATCACCGACTGCCGTGATTCTCCAATTTCCGTTTCCTTGGTTGTGTCCCTCACCAGAAATTACAATTGATGATGGAAATGCAGTTCCTCCAAGAATTGCCCATCCGCTTGTCTTGCCAGCGTATTTCAGATCTGCTATTTTGTCAAACGGTTTTTCTTTTATTCTGTCAATTTTGTCCGAAATTCTGTCAGCATTTTTGTCTACGATTTTAGATTTTCTGTCTGCGATTTTTTCTCGTAGTCTTTTTAGATCGTCGTTGAGTTTGTCTTTTCTTTTTTGTTCGTCTGTTCTTGTATCGATTGTATCGGTGGGATCAGTATTCTCACTTACAATATCACCTGTTGTTTGAGCAAATGCGATTGATGCTGGAGCAAGTGCTACTACCAATAATAGTGCCAATGTTTCTGAAAACTTGGTTAGTTTTGTCATTGGCAGAGAAATTGCTTTTTGTATAAAAACAATTACGCAGCTTTGTTACTGAGGAATTGTCAGTGAGATTTATCTAGCAGAATCTTGCTGTTGCGTATCTTAGAGAATAAAATCATTCAGTATGATCTCAAATCCGCTTACAGGTACACGTATTTTGAAATTCTCTATTACTTGTGAGTCCAGCTGGCCGATCGTTCCTATTTTTTTGTCATTTACCAAAATGTCAGCAGTTTTTCCTTTTGCAAACATTGGATTTTCTGCAGTTTTGGTACGACATTCAATGTTAGAATCTGTCTTTAAAAGTGATTGTAATACAGATTTGATTTCAGTATAGCCAGAGTCCTTGTGTGCAGAAACACATGCAAGAGAGATCGATTCTTTAATTGGCGAGTCTCCAGAAAAAACAATTCCTGTCTCAAATAGCTTTTGTGGATATTGCTCGTGAATGTTTTTTGAAAGATTTTCTAATAGACCAGGCAGAATAGAGTCACGCAGTACAGTATATTCTTGGCTTTTTGATTCGACAACTTCGATTAGTTTTGTAGAATCACGTTTTGTGTTATCATATAAGACCTGCTTGCTTGTTAGTGACGAGTTTAGGGCTTCAGTGTAGCCTAAGCCAATCATGATTTGACTTAGCTGGTCCAGCTTGAGTGTAGTTTTGCTTTTTTGTCCAACAGATATTGATGACGGAAGTGTTGGGGAAAGATTTTGAATTCCATATCCTAGTGCCACTTCTTCCACCAGATCCATTGGGCCAAAGATATCAAAACGATATCTTGGAATAATACAAGAGATCTTTTTGCCTCGCATTGTTGCATCTAGTCTACATTTTTTTAGCATGTTGCATATTTGTACTGGCGATAGATTCAACCCAAGAGTCTGATTTACCAGTTCAGAATCAAGCAGAATTGTTCTGTTTGTAAGCAAGTCAGATGCACTTTTCTTTTCTGTCCTCATATCATATAGTGTAAAGCCCAAGCCTTGCATAGCGGATGCGACCACAGATAGTGTATCAGACACTGCATCAGGGTCATTACCAGTTACCTCAACTAATAGATTTGTAGTAGATGTGGTAACAGTAGTTAATGCAGAGTTGATTACTGGCGGAAATGAGACAGTATTGTTTTGTGCATCCAAGATCATCGGAACATCAGAATGAGATCCTAATATTCCAGAATAGTCCTTGCCAACATCCATTGTTTCTAGGATCTGGGATGCCGACATTTCCTTATCCGTTGTAAGCGGCACAAACTTGTGATCCTTGGATTTTGTTGTATAAAACAATGGTAATTTTATTGAATCGAGGTTGTGGATTCCAATCGATGCCTTTTTGCGTTTTCTGCCAATGCCAAAGTGAAGATCCTCCTGCAGTGCAATCAGCTGTCGGATGATTTCATCATCTAGTTTGCCTCCTTTTGCAATCAAGCCTAGAACATACGGGCGGATTTTTTTTACTGTAGGATCTGTCTTGATCATACTGATTGCATCTTTTTGTTTTTTGATCACTAGTTTGGCAATTCCCTTTTTGATTCCAAGCAGGCCTTGAAGGCCAATAGATATTCCTACATCTGTTGCATAATCTGGCCTGTTTGGGCTGTATTCTACTTTGATGTATCGGTCGGTTTGCTCTTCTATGTCTAGGCCCAAAAATGGCAGCGCATCAATTATCTTGCTTTTGCTTGTCTTACCTACCAGCTTTTGCAGTCTTGACAGATATAACGTGACTACTGGCATTTTGGAGTACTCCTAAGCCAGCCCAGATTGTTGTTGTAAAATTCACGCACATCATCCAATCCATACTTTAGCATTGCAATTCTCTCAATTCCCCCACCCCATGCCAAAACAGGCAGCTTGATTCCAAGCGGCCTAGTCACCTCTGGTCGGAATATTCCCATGCCAAAAAGCTCAATCCATTTGTCTAGTTTTTCATTGTACACCATTGTTTGCAATGATGGCTCGGTGTATGGGAAAAATGTGGGCCAAAACTTTATTTTGTTTAGGCCTAGCTTTTTGTAAAATTGAGTCTGGATTCCCATCAGATCGCGCAATGAGACGTTTTTTCCAACAACAATTCCTTCCACTTGGTTAAACTCGACTAGATGCTTATAGCTGACCTTTTCGTTTCTAAAGACACGTCCTAATGAGAATACTCGTGCTTCACTTGGCTTGTTTTCTGCCAAATACTTTATTGTAACACATGTAGTGTGGGTTCGCAGAACCATTTTGCGCGCAACATCTAGGCTCCAGGGATGCTTCCAGCCTTTTTTGTGGGAGGCGGCTACAGAGTTTATCTGAGATTGCGCTGCAAAGTCTTGAGCAATCTTGTCCTTGATGTAAAATGTGTCCTGCATTTCCCTTGCAGGATGGTCCTGTGGTGTAAATAGCGCATCAAAGTTCCAAAATCCCGGCTGCGTCAGATTGCCATCAATCTCCGTAAAGCCAAGGCTGACAAAGATTTCGCGAATTTCGTTAATTGTGTCTTTGAGTGGATGGGTTTTTGCGGCAAAAACCATCGGTACGTCCGCCTCAACATCAATTGCCCCAGAGTCAGCAGCATCAACGTCAATTGATTTTGCCTGTTCTGAAAGTGCAAGTGCCTTTGTCTTGACTGATTCTATTATGATATAGTCAGGTCTTTTTTTGAGTGATTCCAGTGCAGTATGATCTTTGATCTGATTCTGTGGGATCTTGCCCTGTCCAATTTGTGCTAGAATTTTTTCCTCGCTTGTCTGATCCGGCTTTTTTTTGAGCGATACAATGTTTCCAGAATCATTTTTGGTTATTGTGATCCAGTCGTTTTTCTTTGCGTTTGCAATTGCCACATTCATCTCGTCTAAGAGCTTTTTTCGCAGATCATCAAACGGTACAGGTGCATCAGACACAAGATTTACCAGTTTTCGTTCCGGCAAGTCCTCCTTGTTTGCCATTAATCCATTTTTTCCTAGTGCGACAAAGAACTCTTCAGATTCCGTTACAATTGCCAAGTTCTTTAGTCTGAGCCATTCTATTCCTCGCCTCGTCTGATCTGCAGTGAGTTTGGTTTTTTCTATGATTTGCGATTCGGTGAGATTTTTTTCAGATCGTAATAATTTGATTATTGTTTTCTCAATTGGATGGAGAACTTGAGACAACAGCAAAACGACCCGAAAAGACTTTTTAAACCTTAACCTAACTTGACCATGGATGCCTTCTGATGATTTCATTGTTACCCCATGGCATGTAGAAGGAGAAATCGACTATGACAAGCTCATCAAACAATTTGGCACAGAAAAAATCACATCAGAAATTCTAAAAAAAATTGAAGCCATAACAGGCGAGATTCATTTTATGCTCAGGCGTGGAGTATTCTTCTCTCACCGAGACATGAGTCGAATTCTCTCAGATTACCAAAAAGGCAAAAAGTTCTTTTTGTATACGGGGCGCGGTCCATCAGGCCATACCCATATTGGACACTTGGTTCCATGGGTATTTACAAAGTGGCTGCAAGAAAAATTCGATACAAACCTATACTTTCAGCTAACAGATGATGAGAAATTCTTTGCAAAGCAAGATCTGACCCTAGAGCAGACAAGCAAGTTTGCCTATGAGAACGCTCTTGATTTTATTGCTCTTGGGTTCAAGCCACAGAAAACAAAGATAATCATAAACACAAAAAACATCAAAACTCTTTATCCAATTGCAGCCCAAGTTGCAAAAAAGATCAACTTTTCCAACACCAAGGCAGTCTTTGGATTTACAAATGAGACCAACCTAGGAATGATTTTCTACACATCACTTCAGTCTGCGCCATGCTTTATTGAGGACAGACCAGTTCTGATTCCGCTTGGTGTAGACCAAGACCCGCACTTTAGAATAACGCGTGATGTTGCACCGCGCATAGGCAAAGAAAAGCCAGCACTCATACACAATATTATGATTCCATCTTTATCAGGCCCTGGCGGAAAAATGTCTGCATCAGAAGAATCCGGCACAATATACACAACAGACTCGCCAGAACAGATAAAGAAGAAAATAAACAAGTATGCCTTTTCTGGAGGCCAACCAACAGTGGAAGATCACCGCAAGATGGGTGGAAATCCAGACATTGATGTGTCATACCAGTATCTTAGAATCTTTTTTGAGCCAGACGACAAAAAACTAAAGACAATTTATGATGACTATAAATCTGGCAAGATGCTCACAGGCGAGCTAAAAGCAATCCTCATAGAAAAGGTAACAGAATTTTTGGTTGCACATCAACAAAAAAGAGAAAAAGCCAAAGACCAGATCGATAAATTCCTCATAGAAGAAAAATGAAGACCAGTATAATTTGTCAGGACAAGCATGAAGCAGCCAAGCTTGCGAGTCTTATTTTTATTAGAGATGGAAAGGAGACATTCATCTCATCAATTCTTAACGTCTATGATAACGAAGTAGTAATTGCATTAAAGGACAAATCAGCTCATTCTATTGTGCTAAAAGACACGGTCCAAGTAGATATTTTTGTAGACTTTATCCAGTCTGTTTTGGACAATGTAAATCAAATCATAGACACCAGAACAATAATCGAAACAGTAGAGATTACCAAGGGTTAGACTAGTGACTTGTCCATCTCATTGGATAATGTCTCTTCTACTTTGAGAAAATATAGTTTTGTTGTAGTTGGCATTTTTGGCAGATTGTTATCTACTGCCATCATAAAATAGCGAACTGCCCTCTTTGAGATATCCAGATTAAACTTCATTGGCAATATCGGGTCCTGCTTTACATTGATTTTGTCTACCAGCCAAGATGGTGCCATCTCTTTTGCTTCTTTTATTACCACGGCATACCAAAAGGAAAGGCTTTCTGGATGCAGTCCTTCTTGTAGGCCTGTTACATCATTTTTGAATTTCTTTGATAGGTGGTTGATAAGAGTCAAGCATGGAATGTTTTGGGATTTTCGTTTTATTCAGATAACTCAAAGAGAGAACAGTACTTTGTCAACTTTGAATCAGGTTTCCCTGAGTATCTATCTCAGAGTTACGAATTCTGGTAGTAGAGATTCTCTTGCCATCCTGTGCCAGAACCATAGGCACTATAACGGCCTGCACGGGTTCGAGGTTTTTTTCTTGTCGCATTTTATTTAATACGTCTACTTGACGTGCGGTTTCATCACTTGCTATTAGGGCTTGCACATTTCCTTCAATTACCGCAGGACCAAAGTCGTTGTCAAGCTTGCTAATTATGTAGGATTTTTTCGGGAATTTTTTTTCAATTGTTTGTTTGAGTGTTTCTAGCCTGTATGAATAATCATGGTTTAGCTTTTTGCCCTTTTTTTTGGCAAGCTCATCGCTAGTCAGACCAATTATTACGTTATCAGAGACAGAAAACGCTCCTTGTAGTAATGCGAGGTGTCCTTTGTGTATAATATCAAATGTTCCACCCATTGCAACTAGAGAAAATTTTGCCATAATACCTGTTACACAAAGATGAATTTATGGAGTTACTAGTATAACAGAAACAGTCTTGCTTGGTGCGGCAAGAGCCACAGCATCAAGATCCCAGACATAAGTCTCTATGAAGAATCCGCCCTCGTTTTCTGGAGTCCAGCTTACCATTGCAGTTTGAGGTTCTGCAGAATCAAATTTGCCTTCTGTGAATCCCAAAAATTCAACCGGTGCCTTTTCACCGAATTGTCTTACCTGTACATAATACACATAATCCTGCTCTATACCATCAGATGATGCAAATATTGAAAGATGACTTGAAATGTCCACAGTTTGTCCCAGTTTTATCTTTGAGACTCTATCTCCATCAGAATTTAGCACCTCGACATCATTTATTGTGATTAATCTGGTTGGAGCCTCAAGTGACACCTCATCTACATTTGTCAGCTTTGATTGAGAATTGTCAGACTCTGCAATTACCTTAAACAATGTTGCCCTGTTGTCCATCACGCCATCAAATGATATGTCGGTAGTTTTCTTTGATCCTATTTCATCCAAGGTTACGGTTTGAATACCGACAATTCTTGGTGGACTAAACGCATCATATCCAATTAGGTGTGCCCTTATGTTTTCTGCAGGACCAGTCCCAGCATTTGTTATTTTTGCATCAAGTGTTATGGTTTCACCAATAACTAGCGCGCCAGGCTTTACCTCAAGGTGCTGCTGTTTTTGTGTGGCGGAATTAAATCCTAAAATGTTTATTGTTACTTCGGATATTTCTGGATCTGGTGTTTCAGACTTGACAATAAATGGAGATTTTCCCTTTGCAGGAATCACCTCAAGCAGACTAGAGCCAGTTACTGTCTCGAGTGGGGTTTCTCCAGCAGAGCCTGCTGCCTGTCCAGAAAAGAACCCAACCCAGACCTTGACATTATTTACCGGAAAGCTCTTTGTGTTCTCAACTTCTCCTATTACAACCGTGTATCCTTCCTCATCTTTGTAGATGAACGGCGCAGTATTGGTCAGCTTGACTCCAAGCGTGGATTGGGTATCGGTTACTTGGGCAAAAGCCGTAGCTATTGGAAATAGTAAGAACAATAGTAAAAAGACAGCAAGTGTTTTCATTGTATGATTCCTACACACGAGGTATTAATCACATAAGGAATTTCATATTGTAAACAATGTGGACTAGAAGGTTTTACAAAAATTAAGAATAAAAGATAAGAAATGAAGTTATTTTCTATTTCGCATGCCGGTGATAACAAACCAGTAAACTAATCCTGGTGCTAATCCGACAATCATTGGTATCCATACTGCAATTGCTTCAGTTGCAACTTGTGGAACTGCCATGTTCTACACACTTTGATTATCATATTTAAATCCATCTCTCAGACCCAGATTTGCAAAAAGATCGATGTATGGACTGAAGGGGATTTGAACCCCTGACCTCTCGCGTGCAAGGCGAGCATTCTACCCCTGAACTATCAGCCCTCAAAGAGTGGCTCCGTTGTGCAGATTTTAATTGTTGTCTTTAATTTAGGCAAGAATTTTTATTTGCAAAACAAATTGCGCACAACATGGTCGTAATGGAATCCCAAGTTGTACTCAAAAAGGGGGATTCTGCGCCAGATTTTGAACTGTTGGGTACAGACGACAAAAAATACACACTTGCAAGCTTCAAAGACCATGATGCACTACTTGTGATTTTCATGTGCAACCACTGCCCATATGTCAAGGCAAAGGTTGACGCAATCAACGAAATCCAAAACAAGTTCAAAGGAAGACTTGCAGTGGTTGGGATCAACAGTAACGACGCAGTTACATATCCAGATGACAGCTTTGATGCAATGAAGGAGTTTGCAAAACAGCGAGGAATCTCATTTTGGTATTTGGTAGATGAAACACAACAGGTGGCAAAAAAATACGGCGCAGTATGCACACCAGATCCGTTTTTGTTCAACAAAGAACGCAAGCTAGTGTTCCATGGGAAAATAGACAATGCTATGAAACCAGAAGACAAGGCTACGGAAAAAACAATGATTGCGACTGTAGAAAAATTACTGACAGGTCAACCAATTCCAAAAGATTTCGATCCTTCGATTGGTTGCTCCATAAAATGGAAGAACTGACCACACACTTTTAAGTCCGTTTTATTTGGATTTTTTTAGGGCCGGTAGCTCAGCTTGGCTGGAGCGTTCGACTGATAAAACAACCTTTCAGAC
>CAYYBJ010000044.1:0-9773 GCA_964470325.1 uncultured Candidatus Nitrosotenuis sp.
GAATATGTAAACAAGGTCGCGGGCTCGTGCGGTGTAGGCATAGTGGACCATATCGAAGACCGCGTAGTCGGAATAAAATCACGCGAAGTCTACGAGACCCCAGCTGCCTTGTGCCTAATAGAGGCTCATGCAGACTTGGAAAAAATGGTCCACACAAAGCACCAAAACAAGTTCAAGAGTCTAGTCGACCAAGAGTGGACATGGCTTGCCTATTCCGGGCTATGGCAGGACCCACTGAAAAGAGACCTTGACAAATTCATCGACCAGTCCCAAAAGGTAGTGACTGGAACTGTAAAACTCAAGCTGTACAAAGGAAGCTTCCGAGCAGTTGGAAGAAAATCCAAGTACTCTTTGTATAGTCATGACATTGCAACCTACGGCAAGGGCTCTGCCTTTGATCAAAGAAAGGCAACCGGATTTGTTGAGCTGTGGGGCTTGCAAACAACAGAAGCTAATAAATTATCAAACAAGAGGTGAGAAGGATCGTAATGAATTGTTTAGAATGTGACGCAGGAATCAATATCCCAGATGACGCAGCAGTAGGCGAGATAGTCTCTTGCCCAGAATGCGGTGCAGACTTTGAGATCGCAACAAAAAGCGGATCAAACGTATCGCTAAAACCAGCAGAAAGCGTAGGCGAAGACTGGGGAGAATAATTGTCCAGAGTCTGTATCGTCTTTGACAGAATAAGGCTGGAAGAAAAGATGCTTCAAGACGCATCAAGTGCACTTGGGCACGATACAATAATGCTGGATGCAAAAATTACGCAGCTAAGCACAGAAAGCAAGCGTGCTGATGTGGATTTTGGCGACGTAGTCCTAGAAAGATGTGTTAGCTATTTTCGAGGCTTGCATTTTACCTCTTGTTTAGAATTTTTGGATGTCCCGGTTATCAACTCGCACAAGGTGGCGGATAATTGCGGAAACAAAATGGTAACTTCATTATTACTAAAGAAAGCCGGAGTCCCAACACCAAAAACATACTTTGCTTTTTCATCAGAAGAAGCAACGAATCTGATAAACAAAGTTGGCTATCCAATTGTGATAAAGCCAGTAATTGGCAGCTGGGGCAGAGGCGTGATGCCATTGCGCGACAAGGACACCACTGAGGCAATAATAGAAATGCGCGACATCGAGGACGGCTCACATGATAGAATTTACTATCTACAAGAAATGATAGACAGGCCACCACGCGACATTCGAGCTATAACAGTTGGTGATCAGGTAGTAGCTGCAATGTATAGAAAATCCCAAGGCGATTTCAAGACAAACATTGCTCTAGGTGGAGACCCGGAATTATGTGAGATTACACCAGAGGTAGAAGAAATTTGCCTCAAGGCATCAAAGGCAGTTGGTGGCGGCATATTAGGAATCGATTTGATGGAAGACAAGGCTCGCGGTCTAGTCTGTCATGAAGTGAATAATACTGTGGAATTCAAGGGATTAGCTAGGGTTGCCAAGAAAAACATTCCGCAAGAAATGGTAAAGTTTGCAGTAAGTCAAATCAGAAAATAATTAGCCGGATTTTGAAGCATATTTTCTTCGATATTTGAGATATCGATAGTGCTCTTTTTGGTATTGCAGATAATCGTCGTGGTTTTTCTGATGATTCCGAGAAATTCTCTCGATTACGGATTTTTTGTTTTTGGCATACCATTTTTTGTACGACTCTTTTAGCTTCTCCTTAAACGCCGGGTCTTTTTTGTACCGACTCCGATTATAGTCTGCTTTTCGTTTTTTGATTAAATCGCGATCAGATTTTGCCAACAAAAACTGAACTATATGAAATTGAATAAATTTTTTTCCAACTCAGAATACAATAAATTATACCATATACCGTGTAGGAACATGTTGCGAGTAGGTGTAGTCGGAGCATCAGGTTATGTCGGAGGAGAAATGCTACGACTTTTGGTCACACACCCCAAAGTAGAGATCACCCAGGTCACCTCACGCCAATATGTAGGCGAATACCTGCACCGAGTACAGCCAGCACTAAAGGGATTCACCGACATGACATTCTCGGAACTAGACTATGACAGAATGTCAGACAAGTGCGACCTAGTATTTACTGCAGTCCCACATGGTACCGCAACAGAAATTGTAAAGGCACTATACGACAGGGGCCTCAAGATAGTGGATTTGTCAGCAGATTATCGTTTACACAATAAAGAAGCATATGGGAAATGGTACGGATGGGAGCACCCACACCCAGAATATCTGGAAAAATCAGTCTTTGGAGTACCAGAACTGCACCGAGAGAAAATCAAGAACGCTCAACTGGTTTCATGCCCAGGATGCATGGCAGTAACATCAATGCTAGCAATTGCCCCCCTGGTCAAAAACAACATAATCGACACTGAACACATCGTGGTAGATTCCAAGATTGGCTCATCAGGTGCAGGGGCAGGCAGTGTTGCAGGAACACACCACGCAATGCGTTCTGGTGTCATTCGACCATACAAGCCAGCAAAGCACAGACATACAGGAGAGATAGAGCAAGAATTATCAGAAATTGCTGGAAAACCAATCAAGGTATCAATGAGTCCTCACGCAGTCGATATTGTCCGAGGAATCTTGTGCACAAACCACACATTCCTCACAAGAGAAGTAAGCGAAATTGAGCTTTGGAAGATGTACCGTGAAATGTACAAGGACGAGAGATTCATCAGACTAATCCGAGACAGGAAAGGTCTCTACAAGTTCCCAGATCCAAAATTCGTAGTCGGTTCCAACTTTTGCGACATTGGATTTGACATTGACGAGGACAATCACAGACTAGTTGCATTATCTGCATCAGACAATCTAATGAAGGGCGCAGCAGGCTCTGCCATACAAAACATGAACATCATGGCAGGCTTTGATGAAATGGACGGACTGAAATATTCGCCACTAACCCCAGTTTAAAAAAAATGATTACAATCAAAATCGGCGGAAGCGTCGTAGAAAACCTCCATCCATCCACCATATCAGATATCAAAAAAGTCGCAGATCAGGAAGGAATAATTCTAGTGCATGGTGGAGGAAAAGAAGTTACCAGAACATGTGAATTATTAGGAAAAGAGCCAAAGTTTGTAGTGTCCCCTGGTGGAATCAAGTCAAGATACACCGACAAGGAAACTGCAGAAATATTCACCATGGTAATGTCCGGTAAGATAAACAAATCAATTGTGCAAATGCTGCAAAAGCACGGAATCAATGCAATTGGCTTATCAGGAATTGACGGCCAGATTTTCGTTGCAGAGAGAAAAGAAAAGCTAGTCATAGTAAATGACAAGGGCAGAAAGCAGATAATCGACGGCGGCTATACAGGCAAGGTAACCAAGGTAAATGCAGACCTGCTCAAATTACTATTAGAGAAAGGCTACACGCCTGTAATCTCACCCATAGCAGTAAGCAAGGAATTTGATATGCTAAACATAGATGGAGACCGAGCAGCTGCAAACGTTGCAGGCGCAATTCAGAGTGACAAGATTCTATTCATCACCAATGTTGATGGTTTGCTAATGAATGACAGACTAGTAGAAAAAATGACAAATTCTGAAGCAAAAGAGATTCGACCAAAAGTCGGATTCGGCATGGAAAAGAAAATCCTAGCTGCCACAGAAGCACTAGACATGGGCGTAAAAGAGGCACTAATTGGCAACGGCCAACGCGAAAACCCAATATCATCAGCAATATCCCACACAAAATGCACGGTAATAACAAAATGAGCGAAGACAATTATCTGGGCAACATGTACCAGCGCTTTCCAGTTACAATAGAGCGCGGCGAAGGAGCAAAACTATACGACATCAATGGTAAAGAATACATCGACTGTATGGGCGGATATGGAGTTGCCCTAGTTGGCCACAGAAATCCGCGAGTAGTTGCTGCAATCAAAGCACAATTAGACAAAATCATCACAGTTCATACATCTCTCTACAACAAAACCCGAGAGGAATTCCTAGACAGCCTGATGAAGATTGCACCGAAAGGCCTGACACAGCTCCACATGGGGAATAGTGGTACAGAGGCAGTAGAGGCCGCAATCAAATTTGCAAGAAAGTTCACAGGAAAATCAGGAATGGTTGCAATGAACGGATCATATCACGGAAAATCTTTTGGTGCTCTATCCATTACATTTAATCCAAAATACAGAAAATCATTCATGCCACTAGTGGACAAGGTAACATTCTCACCGTTTGGCGACATTGAAACACTGCGAACCAAGATAGATTCCGATACCGGCTTTATCATAATGGAGCCAATCCAGGGAGAAAGCGGAATCAATGTAGCTCCAGACGGTTTTCTGCAAGACGTTCGCAAGCTTTGCGATGAGCACGGAATCCTGCTAATCTTTGACGAAATCCAAGCTGGCCTTGGCAGAACCGGCAAGATGTGGGCGTGTGATCACTGGAATACGGTTCCAGACATCATGTGTCTGGCTAAAGGAATTGCAGGTGGTGTACCAATGAGTGCAACGCTGACTCGACCAGACATTCTAGCTGCAATGAGTAAGGGCGAACATTCCTCCACATTTGGCGGAAACCCATTATCATGTGCAGCTGGAATTGCAACCATCCAAGCACTAACACAAGATGGACTGGTAGACAATGCAGCTCGTGTGGGCAAAATATTCATGTCCGGATTGGAAAGGCTAAAAGAAAAACACTCTATCATACGTGATGTTCGAGGAAAAGGCATGATGATTGGAGTAGAGATGAAATTTGAGGTAAAAGACATTCTAATGGACGGCATCCAAGAAGGCGTCTTACTATTATATTCAGGCAGAAACATACTCCGATTCCTACCTCCGCTGGTAATGAGTGAGGCAGAAATAGCTAAAGTATTAGAAGTACTAGATAGGTTATTTACCAAGGAATCGGAGAGAAGAAAGAATGTACAAGGATAAAGTAGACGACGAAATTCTAAAAATCCTAAAGGATGATTCTAGGGAGTCCTTTGTAGACATTGGCAAAAAGCTAAAGCTATCAGAGTCCGCGGTAAGGCGCAGGGTAAAAAATCTAACAGACAATCAGATTATTAAAAAATTCACAATCGAAATTGGCGAGCAAAACTCGACCAAGGCAATTGTGCTAATATCAGTAGAGTCATCAATGGACACATCCAAAGTATCTGCAAGACTCACTAAATTAGATGGAGTAAAGACAGTCTATGAAATTACTGGCCAGTACGACATTGCGGTGGTGATTTCATCGCCAAACATAACTGAAATCAATTTGGCAATTGACTCGTTAAGAAAAGTGCCTGGCGTATCAGACACCAACACTGTAATCATTTTACGCGAAGTAACGTAAAACGAATTTCGAATCAGTTTTCTCGCTTTTAGCCGAAAATCAATATTATTTTCTCTGATTTATGCCGTTTCTAGTACGAATTGTTTATAACTAGTATTACGGCTTGATTTCTCTACAAATGAGCGACCCAAACTATTACGCGCACCTCTACAACGAATACGACAAAAAGCCAAAAAGAATCCGTGTACTGGACAGTACTCTAAGGGAAGGCGAACAACACCCAGGCGTGACATTTACCAACAAACAGAGAATCCAAATTGCATGGATGCTTGATTATTTTGGCGTAGACCAAATTGAGATTTCACCTGTAGTATCTGAAGATCATTTCGAGGCAACAAAAACAATCATCAAGCAAGGCCTCAAAGCAGACATTGTAGCACATGTTCGAGCACTAAAGGAGGACGTCGATGTTGCGCTAAAGTGTGATCCAAAGTGGACTGCCACATATCTAGGAATTTCTGACATTCACATGAAGGACAAGCTTAGAATCACAAGAGAGGAAGCACTAAGACGAGCAGTAGAAACAGTAGAATATGCAAAGTCACACGGCCTAAAAATGAGATTTACAGTAGAAGACGGCTCTCGCGCAGACCCAGAGTTCTTGCTCAAAGTATGCAAGGCAATTGAGGAAGCAGGAGTAGACAGGATCAGCCTCCCAGATACAGTAGGAATTATGCGTCCTAGAGGCATGTTTAATTTTGTAAAAATGGTCAAAGAAAAGATTAAAGTTCCACTAGATGTTCACTGCCACAATGATATTGGTCTTGCAGTTGCAAACGCATTTGCAGGAATTGATGCAGGGGCCGAGCAAATCCACACCACGATAGATGGAATTGGCGAGCGAACAGGCATCCCATCACTTGCTGAAGTTGCAGTGGCAATGACGTATCTGTACAAGTCGCCAAATGATTTCAGACTAGACATGCTAACTGACTTGTCCCGATTAATCGAAGAATATACCGGCATTCCACCTTATGATTCAAAGCCAATCGTAGGCCCCACCGCCTACAAACACAAGGCAGGAACTCACCTAGCAGCCATACTCAGAAATCCAGCAGCTTACGAGCCAATTCCTCCACGAGTGGTAGGAAACAGGCGTAGAATCGTCTTTGGAGAGCTAGCAGGCAAGAGCGGCTCGGCATACCTAATGTCTTTACTAGGATTGCCAAAAGACGACGACCAAGCAAAGGCAGTAGCTGCAGGTCTTAAAAACCTCAGAATGGGCGACTTGCTAGAAATCCCACTCGATAACAAGCTTGAAAGAAAGATAATTAATGACGCAAAGGACAGCAAGGATTAACCATGACAAAATGTGCAGAATGCGATTCGGATATTTCAATTCCAAGTGATGCAGTGGAAGGCGAGCTAGTAACTTGCCCAGACTGCGGAGCAAGTTTTGAAATAACCAAAGCCTCAGGCGGATTTGGGCTAAAGCCAGCTCAGAGCGTTGGAGAGGACTGGGGCCAGTGAGCCACCCGATAACGATTCTCTACGATACTGTTCGACCTGAAGAAAAAGCACTCACCGAAGCTGCTCAAAAGCTCGACATCAAAATCGAAATGGTGGACTGTAAGAATCTTGTACTAGATGTTGATAAAAAATCCCAATACCGGACAGTATTACAACGATGCGTTAGCTATTACAGAAACCTGCATGCAACTGCAGCACTGGAAGGAATGGGCGCCAATGTGATTAACAATTTGTATTGCGGAGTATATGCAGGCAACAAGCTCTTCACACACACATTACTTAGAAACGCAGGAATTGAAACGCCATACGTCAGCGTCGCGTTTTCAAAAGATTCAGCTTTGGATGCTTTAGATAGAATCGGTTATCCAAAGGTCATAAAACCAACAGTCGGAAGCTGGGGCAGAATGGTCCAGAGACTAAACAACAGGGAAGCAGCAGAAGGAATAATTGAAGAGCGAGAAAAAATGTATCCAATTTATCAAATTCATTATCTAGAAGAGTTTGTGCAGAGACCGCCGCGAGACATTAGAGCCATAGTAATTGGAGACGAGGTAGCTGGCGCAATTTACCGCAATTCCACCACAGAAAACTGGAAGACAAACACGCACCTAGGAGGAACTGCCGAAGTATGCAAGATAACCCCAGAGCTGGAAGAAATCTGCATCAAGGCAAAGGACTGTGTAAATGGACAAATTGTAGGAATTGACCTAATGGAGAGTAAAGAGCGTGGCCTAGTAATTCATGAAATCAACAATACCACAGAATACCGAAATGTAGCCAGAGTTACTGGTGTGGACATTGCTGGAAAGATTTTAGAATACGCAGTAAATTCAGGAAAATAAAAAATGGATCCATCATTTACCATAACCCCAAGGTTCTCAATTAAAATGCTAGAAAAGGCATTGCGTCTGTACACACCTTCTCTAGCTGAAAAGCCAATGGCGGAATTTTTGGCAGACAAGTGCGACGATCTTGGATTCGAAAATATCAAAATTGACGAAGTAGGAAACATAATTGCAACGATTGGTTCCGGCTCGCCGCGTGTCTTGCTTTGCGGTCATATGGATACTGTCCCAGGAAAGGTAAAGGTTCGAAAGGAGGGCGACTTTCTCTATGGCAGGGGAGCATCGGATGCCAAGGCACCGCTTATGGCAATGCTTCTTGCAGCATCGACTCTACAGAAAAACAACGGCACAGTCATTTTTGTAGGAGCAGTAGACGAAGAAGGAAACGCAACCGGAATTAAAAATCTGGCAAAGCAAAAGCTCGACATCGACTATGCTGTCTTTGGCGAGCCTTCAGGAATTACCAATGTAACAATAGCCTACAAGGGGAGAATTGCAATCAATCTTCGGATCAATGTCGGTGATTCCGCACATGCATCAGCCCCATGGCTTGCAAGAAACGCAATAGAGGAATCTATGAAGTTTACAACAGAGCTCAAAAAGGCACTGGAGGAAAACCAGGAAGGAAAATCAAAGGGGATGATGCTTACTGCAACAATAACTGAAATCAAGGGCGGAGACAGTCACAACGTCACCCCAAAGGAATGCAATACTATAATGGACATTAGAATCCCAGTCACGCTCAACTGCAAGGCTGTTGGAGAGAAAATTGCAACCAAAGTAGCAGAACTGGCAATAGAGCAGCAAGTAGAGGCACTATATTCCGTAATAGATGAAACTGAACCCTTTGAGGCTCCAATGAACTCGCCACTGGTTCGAGCATTCACATTGGGCGTAATGGATGTAGAGCACAAGCGACCAGCATTAATTAGAAAAACAGGAACTGGAGACATGAACATCATCGGCACATTGTGGAATGTTCCAGTGGTAACATATGGCCCAGGCGATCCTCATGCATCTCACACCATAGATGAACGAGTATCAATGAACGAATACCTCAGAGGAATTGAAGTAATCCGAAACACATTGCAACACCTAAAGCGACTGCACGACGCAAAGATCGAAAACTAATGCTGGTTTTTGTCGGCCTAGGAATTGACGGCTCGCAAGCACTATCAGACAAGGCTCGCCAAGTAATTTCAGGATCAGATGTGGTATACTTTGAGCAGTTTACCAGTCCAATGTCGGAACAGGAAGCAAAATTCCTCCAGGATATTACAAAAGGAGAGTTCAAGCTGGCACCAAGATGGTTAGTCGAAGACGGTAAAGAGATACTGGAAGCTGCAAAAAACAGCAAGGTCGCCCTGTTATCGTATGGCGACCCATACATTGCCACAACCCATATCGAATTACGAGTGCGAGCAATCCAGGACGGCACAAAGACAGACACCATACATGCATCGTCTGCAATTACATCGTTGGTTGGCGAGTGCGGCCTCCACTTTTACAAAATTGGAAAAACGGTCACAATAATGAGCGGAATTCCGTCATCCACTGCGTATTATACCATATTTGAGAACCTAAAGCTTGGCAACCATACCATAGTATTACTAGAGTGGAACCAAAACAAGAATTTCTTTTTGGACCCAAAAGACGCACTGACCAGCCTCCAAGACCAGGAAAAAGAGCAAAACCATAAGGTCTTCTCAGGCGACACATACGGAATAGTAGCATCCAGAGTAGGTCAGGAAACGCAAAAAATCATTGCAGGCAAATTCTCGGATTTATCAAAGCAAGACTATGGCGCACCACCACACACTATCATAATACCTGGTATGATGCATTTCACAGAATCCGACGCACTAAAGGTACTATCACATTGTCTCAGTCCCCCAGAGGACAATACTCCAAAAATAGAAAAAATATCTGCGCAAATGATGAAAAAATACATCCCAATGGTTCGGCGCGCACTAGACCAGATCACACCACTATACCAAGATTCAAAGGAATTTGCAAGTGTTCTGGAAAACGCAGACTTGTACATCAAGGATGCAGAACGATTCTATTCCCAGGGCCAGGACGAGCTTGCCATATTATCGATTGGTTATGCAGACGGACTAGTAGATGCACTGCGAATAGCCAAGGGAATCGAGCCAGAACTA
>CAYYBJ010000045.1:0-9323 GCA_964470325.1 uncultured Candidatus Nitrosotenuis sp.
GATTTGTGTGCTTGCGGCGATCTAAACAAAGAATCAACCAAAATTGTCATCAGACTAGAAGAAAGGCGATTTAAGAAAAAGGGTACAATGATCGAGGGCCTTGATTCAAAGCTAAACGACCTAAACGGAACACTAAGTGAGCTAAAGAGAAAATACGCCTGCGGAGGCACAACAAAGGACAATTACATTTTCCTCCAAGGAGACCACCGTGACACCATGAAGGAAACCCTAGTCAGACTCGGATTTTCCGAATCCAGCATCGAAGTCCACTAAATGCAAGACCACAAAATTCTTCAAGGCCTAGCAATTCCATATTCCGCTCTAATTTCCGTAATTTTTGGCCTAATGATTTTGTCATTTCCGATTGGCGCGTACCTGTTCTTCAATTCTCAGATAGGAAAATGCATCGACTATGCCCTGCCAGTAACAGAGCTGGAATTCCTAGAAGGCCTAGACCTAGCCTGGCTGTCCTGGCTCGGAATCGGAGACATTTTCATTGTATTTTGGGCGATATTTCTGATATTATTTGCAATAGCAAGCATGGGACCAAAAAAAAACTTTTTGCGAACACTAACACCCATCATGTCTGGCTCGTACGAATCCCAGGATGGCAGCTATCTAATCCAGGCAATAAAGTGGTTCTCAATCATCGTAGTGTTGTCGGGTGTAATTGACATTACACAACAACTAGCGGGAATCACAATCACGCCGCCAGTCTTTGAAAATGACCTGACCGGGTTTTTGGGGATAACTACAGCTCCCATACTAGAGGAGATTGGCTTTAGAGTAATTCTGGTTGGAATACCGCTGTTTTTGCTATATTCCCATAAGGCATCTACCAAATTATTTTTCAAGTCGTTATGGAATCCATCTGCAAATCTGCCAATTACCAACCAAAAAAAGGCAATCACATTGGTCGTACTAGTCGGCGTGATGTTTGGCGCAGCCCATGTTTTATCGGACCAGTGGAATAATGGAAAATTTGCCCAAGCTGCAATGGCCGGAATCATATTGGGCCTGGTCTACTATAAGTACGGCTTTGTTGTAGCTTTGTTGATCCACTGGGCAACAAACTATGTCGTCTTTTCCTTTGCATATTTAGTATCAAGCATTAATGAAACCCGCGTGATGGATTCATTTTCACATTCGCTGATTCAGACAATAGAAGTCATTCTGATATTGACTGGTGCGTTAGCCATTGCACTAAGTATTCTAGAATACAAAAAGAACAAGCTGGCAAAAAATATCAGCAGCTAATTTAGGATATACGGAAAATCTAGGATGGCTTCCAACCTTTTGGCATGGAGCCGCGGTTTGAGCTTGGCTTTGGTTCATCCTTTGGCTTGTCATAGCCCGCTGGGAGTGAGCCCCTAGTAGAGCCTTTGTCATATACGCTTGTGTGTTGCGCGTAGCTGGAGTCATCAGTTGCAAGTTCTGCTTCGCCTCGATTAGTCTTGTAGCCGCCAGATGCCTCACTGGTATCGACGCCTCTAAGATATTTTGGGTCAATTCCGGTTTGGATGTGTTCGGATTCTTTCTTGGCCTTCTTGTTGCTCCACCAGAAGAATCCACCTGCACCGGCTGCTGCCATTCCAGCCATTCCATATATGATGAATATTGGGAATGAACCAGATGACGTCTGAGCGCCAGTTGATGGCGCCACTGGTGACACACCTACAACTTCGCCGCCGTTTAGTTGATCAGGTGATGCATAGCCTGCCAGGAAAATATTGCCCGAGTCGCCAGACTCGATTGTTCTTACATGATAAGTCTGATCAGAGGTAAATGTAGCTTCAAATTCTTTTTCTTTGATCTGTCCTTCACGGAAGCTGCTCTCACCCATCGTAAATGAAGATACCACTACTTTGGCACCAGAGAATCCATACTTGCTAGTTTCAGCAACTATTCCTGTTGGGTCTGCCAAAAAGTGCCAGTTGCCAATTCCCAGTGCGCCAATTCCAGATGCATCGATTAGTGGCATGCTCATGACATTTCTTGCCTCACCTGTTATCTGTGATGCAACGTCGGGATAGTTTTTCTCGTAAAATGAAATTGGCATGTTAATTTCCACATCGCCATATTCTTCTGTAGTAACTGTGATTGGATCGCTGACTTTGATTCCTCTCCATAAAATGTCAAAGAGTGCCGGAGAGCCTTCTGTGTACGGTTTTATCAGGTAACCGTCAATTTTTGGAGTCAGAATGATCCTATAGTCAACTGAGGTATTCTCACCTCTGCCAAATAATGATGCGTGATAATCAATTGTAATGTCAGATACGCGTGCTGAGCTTTGCATTTCTTGGAGGTTTTCATTTAATTTCTGAATCAGCTCGTCAACACCTGGTGTTGACGAGTCAACGGTAAAGTCGATTGCTTTTGATTGCCCTCTTAGCGCTTCTGCAATAGAGCCGCCGTCCTCATATTCGATATATGCAGTTCGCTGGAACTTGAAGTGTGGCACTTCGGCAGTCTCTGGTGTTTTTGCATCCCAGTTTAGCTGGGCTGCAAATGCAGGAGTAACTGAACCTGTAAGAATAATTGCTAGAACCGAAAATGCTAATAGAGAACCCCTATTCACGGAATTTTGGCTTGCCTGCGCAGTAATAAATCTTGTCTTGAATAATGAAAAACGGCAAGAAATTTTGCAAAATAAATTTTCTTTGAATTTTTTAAGTTTTTTATGCAAATGTTGTTTTGTCTTATAATCATTGAAAAGGTAATATTGATCCGCGGCATCATACAAAAAGGGTTTTATGATAACAATTTTGGCAGGGGGCACAGGCTCTGTTAAGCTTGTCCGCGGCTTGATCTCGCAGACCCGTGATGTCAACGTTGTGTGTAATGTTGGCGACAATTACTGGTTGTACGGTTTGTATGTGTGTCCTGACATCGACACCATAATTTACGGCCTAGCAGATATTTTGGATTATGAAAAAGGTTGGGGTATTCGAAAGGACACCTTTGGGTTTTTGCGACAGATGGAAATCTTTGGCGAAGAGACATGGTTCAGAATTGGAGACAGAGATGCAGCAACCCACCTAACTAGGACAAACATGCTAAAGAACGGCAAAAACTTGGGAGACATTACAAAGTGGTTGTGCGAAAAATTCGCAGTCGAGGCCAAAGTAATGCCAGTCACAGACAATACCATTGAGACTAGAATCACCACAGAAAAAGGCGAGATGCACCTGCAGGAATTCTGGGTAAAGTACAAGGGCAAAGATAAAGTTGAAGGCATCCAGTACATTGGGGCAGACAAGGCGCGACCAAACCCAGAGGCAGTAAATGCAATTCATGATTCAGAAATGATAATAATTGCGCCAGGCAATCCGCTGACCAGCATAGGTCCAATGCTTCAGATAAAGGGAATCAGAAAGGAATTATCAAAGAACAGACGCAAGGTAGTTGCAGTCAGCCCAATTATTGGCAATAAGGCATTTTCCGGTCCCGCAGCTGAATACATGACAGCTGCCGGAATCGAGGTCTCTCCATATGGTGTTGCACAAATGTATTCAGATGTCTGCGGAAGCATTGTCATTGATTCAAAGGACAGACTACTAACAAAGCGAATCCAAAACTTGGACATGAAAGTGTTTGATACTAGTATCAAGATGACTAACAAAATATCCGAAGATGCGCTGGCATCATTTGTCCTAAAGAACGTTCGATAGTTTGCAAATAGCAGCAATCATCCCAGTCAAGACATTCTCAAAGGCAAAAAGTCGGCTTGGGTTATCACAGGAAAATACAGAACAATTATGCAAAATAATGCTAGATGAGGTATTATCCGCAATATCACAATCCCAAATCAGCAAGACCATCGTAATATCAAAAGACGAGGCCGCATTTGAGATTGCAAAAAAATACAACACAGTACAAATCCTGGAAGAAAAGGAAAACGGAGTAAATGCCGCAGTCGCACTGGCAGAAAAATACCTACTAGAGAACAAGTTTGTCGCATCAGTTGTCTTTCCCCAGGACATCCCTCTGATCAGACCACAAGACATTGATGAGCTGCTAAAATATCAAAAAAGCCCGCAACTAATTGTCGTGCCGTCTAGAAAATTTGATGGTACCAATGCATTATTGCGCAGCCCGATAAACGTCATTGAAACGCACTATGATGAAGACAGCTACAAAATACACCTAACCACTGCAAAATCCCGCAATATCCCCACCAGCTTTGCCCTAATCAGCAGGATAATGTGGGATGTCGATGACCAGTCCGACCTAGAATTTATCATGAGTAATATTGAAAAGCCAGGCCTCGCAGACAAGCTCAGAAATCTATGATGCCATTAATTGGAATCTTTTTGGCAGTAACGCTCCAAACAAGCACAGTTCTAGTGCCTGGTGGAACAATCACATTTTACTTGCATGATGATGACCTAAACACATCACATCGTGGAATAGATGAAGTATCCACATCTGGTCTATTAGAGTTCAAGCTTGCAGGAACCGCAATATCCGGCCCATCCAAAATAGTAGAGACAGATGTCAATTCAGGTGTCTTTGTCGGCAAGGTCTCAATTCCTACTACAATTAATGGGCGTGATGTAACTCAAGGAGATGTTCTGGTAATAACATACAATGACGAGTCCGATGCATCCGGCAACACCAACACAGTATCAAAGTCAATCAAGGCAAAAAAATCTACAACAGCCCTAGAGACATCGCAGAAAAACATCCGCATCGGCCAGACATTTCAGGTCAGAATCTATGATCCCGACTTTAATCTGGATTCAAGAGTAGCAGACAATATTGCACTCAATCTGATCGAATTCAAGGGCTCTAACGGAATTAGAACCACGCTTGCAAATTCCGCATTTGAGGCAAAGACATCATCTATGCGAGAAACTGGAGATAACACAAACCAGTTCATAGTCACACTAAAGATGCCAAAGGAAATTGACGGCAAGCGTGTCAAAATTGGCTCTACTGCTCAGCTAAAATTCACAGACACCACATCGCCTTCTGGCACAACTGAAAAGCTGAAAACAATAATCAAGATTGGCCTAAAATAAAAAAATTGCGTGCTGGCCATAACCCTCCTTCTGTTTGTAAACGATATTTCGCTTTGCAGCCTACCTGAACCATAGGTGCAGAATCCGGCTCTGTTTGGCTTTTCTCTGTATGGGGCAGATTTTTCATTCCTTTCCCTGGAAACCTCAGGGGTTGCCATCATAGTGCTCCAGTTCGGATTTTTTCTGTTCTGTTGCCTGCCATCTCTGGCTTTGCGTCACCGCAACACACATCTGCATTGAGGGAGGAGTTTCCTCTGCTTTCGCAGCAATCGCCCACCAGCTCGCACTATATCACATCAAAGCCAGATATTTACACTATTTGAGCTTGGAATCGAAGTATTCCTCGTCGTATCGCTCTCGGGCACGTCTTTCCCTGATTGAATATCCAAGGTGTACCAGATCAACATAGATTTTGTAGAGGTGGCGATTTTCCCGCATCCTAGAAGACATGATTCTCCAAAATCTCCTTGCATGGAATTCAGAGAACTGATGATCTCGTATAACAAACAAGGATTTTTTGGTCTTGTCTACTACTTCTAGCGTTTTTGGCGAAAACGCCGAGTCTGCCTGGTTGCCTGCGCCAAGGATTATTGTTTCGTCTTCGATTTTGCCAAAGCTTTCCAAGAGTGTTGGAGACACGTTCTTTGTCTTTGGGTATACCTTTTCGAATTGTATCTTTTTGATGTCAAGATCAAACATGATTTCATTTATTCTGTTCATGATCTCTATTTCGGTTTCAGGCTTTTCCACAACGCCGCGAACTATTCTAATTCGTGACGAGTGTGCCCGAGATATTGCGTATGCTACTCGCAGCCCAAGATCAGAGTGTCTGCCCTTGTCATAGGACACCACAAGGTTTGCCAGATCTGCCTCAAAGTTCTTGCCAAGCCTTACTCCAATAAAATCACATGTCGATAACGATAATAATTTTCTGTTGTTGCGCAAAAATGCAAAGTCAATTATCACCAGATTGATTCCCTGTTCTTCCACCGTAGACAATATAGCATCAGTTTCATCGTGCGATACTCTAACCAGATACCTATGGCGTATTGATTGCGGTATTTGCTGCTTTAGCTGGTTGAATTCCTCGATTTCAGATTCGGCAACCTTGTTTGTGGCATCAAGTGGTAGGTGCACAGGAATTTTTACCACGCTCAAAAACGAGACTTCGCCCTGCTTTTCTTGCACTATGGCATTTGCTATTTTGTAATAGTCTGTTACGTATTTTGGATGATATATTATCAGAACGCGATATTCCTTACGCTCCTTTGGTCCTTGGTTGTACACAAGTGGAGCATAATGCTCTATTTCCTTTTTTGATGTGTAGGACTTGTAAATAACAAAGCCTGAGACAATCCAGATTATTGCAATTACCCATGATATTGGCTCTGTGAAAAGCAGATACACCGAAAGGCCAATCGCGGATAAAATTCCAATTGTCGGAATTATTGGGAAAAATGGGGTCTTGAACGAATAGTCAAGCTTTTTTCCATATAGCCTGCGAATTGTAATTGCTGCATAGTTTACCTGTGCAAACAAGAACAAGAACATGACACTTGCCGCAATTGCAAGGCCCGTCAGATCTAGTGACAATGCCATCACTAGCATGATTATACCAGATGCGATAGTCGAGAGTGCAGGCGTTTTGTATTTTGGATGAATCTTGCCAAAAAAATGCGGCAAGTTATAATGAGTGCCCATCGCATAAGAAACCCGACTAGACGAATACGTCGTGGCATTCAGAGCTGCAAGAGTAGACACAAATCCGCCAACTAACACAATCATTGCACCAAACGGCATAAAGTTCTTTGCAGCTTCTAGTATTCCAAGCTCGCCAAAGCTGCCAATGAACTCCCATGAGGGCTGGCCAACTTTGTCAGATGACAGTCCGCCAATGAATGCAAATGTAAATAGAATGTAAATTGCAATTACTACAAACAACGAGATGAATATTGCCCGTGGGATGTTCTTTTTTGGATTTTTCAGCTCATTGCCAGTCTGAGCAATTATCTCATAGCCTTCAAACGCAATAAAGGTCAGGCCCATTGCTACTACAAGGCCGGATATTCCATTTGGAAAGAAATCCGAAAAGTTTGTGGGCCAGTTGGGATTGGTAAACGCCATTGCAAATAGTGCCGCAGTGATTAGAACTCCAATAATTGTGATTTGGGTTATGGTAATTGCGTTGCCGACCTTGCTAGTTGGTGCGGCTCCTCTGACATTGATAAATGTAAAGACAACTATAGCTAGTACTGCAAATCCTTTTTCTGCCATTGGAGAGGACTCGAGAATTCCTGCTATATCCAAAAGATGCACGACAAATGCGGCAAACGCCACTGCGTAAAGACTGCCCGCTATAGTGTGGGCAAACCAGGACATCCAGCCACTCAAAAAGGCATTTGGTCTAGGCATTCCTTCGCGGACCCAACGATAACCCCCGCCGGTATCTGGCAGGGCAGAGCTGAGCTCGGCATAGGTAAAGGCGGTAAAAATCGTGATTATTCCGTTTAGCAAGAACGCAATCATAAGGGCAGGTCCTGCTTCACCCATTCCAGGTCCGACTAGGACGAATATGGCACCACCAATCATTGCGGCAACGCCTACCATTATCACATCCACTAGTCCTAGGCTACGCGCAAATCCCGTATTTTGGGCTTCATGTGCCATGTCTAACCGCTCCCAAAGAGTGTTTGAATAAATCTTTACTCGGAATAGCTTATTTGCTACTCAGTCAATATTTTGTACAATTCCGTATTCTTGTAGTAGTGGACGGATCTGCTCTTCTAGCTCAAGCTTGGCATAGTCTGCCAACAGATCCGCATTTAGCTCGTAAAATGTGTGGCCCCAGTTGAATTTGGATAATAGTTCCATCGCCATTACGTCATATCGCAAAATGAATGCGGCGCCAGCAATTGCCTCAACTGTGGTGAGCTTGCCAAGCTTGGCATAATTTACAGGATTGCCCGCCAATAACGGTGGAAGCTTTCTTGGAATTCCGCCAAATCTTTTTTTGAATGTGGTATCTGCCAAATTCCAAGAGCAGTCAATTCCTGTGATAGAGTCTGCAATTTTGGCGTCATGGTACAATAGAGTTTGTTTTGCAAAGGGATCTAGTATTATGGTGTTTTGTGTTGTTTTTGTAACAGACTTTGCCAGATTGAATTTTACCAGTTTTGCCGCGGTGCATTTTTTTGGATCGTCTTGGCGAAACATCAGGACTTGAGCATGCACAACACCATCACAATATAGTAGAATATCTTCTTACTGGATTTGGGCGTATACTATCTCATAGTATAGCTTGGTGGCAGGTGTGTGGTTTTCAACTTGGATAATCCACGCAGAATCCGGAATGATATCACCGTCTGCTTCTGGAGATATGACGAATTTTTCTAGAATTTGGTCCGGTCCTGAATATGTTACCTTGTATGGCAGGCCTGCAAACATCACTACTTTATACGCAGAGTCCTTTGATTTTGTTGGACCAGATACTAGGCATTCTTCTGCCTGGCCAATGACACATGTTCCATCATCAGCTAGAATAGTAAGATTGGTGGTTTTTTCAGAGCCTCGCGCTGTCACCATAGAGCCTTGTAGTGTGTTTGGCGCAATCAATATCTCGTCTTTTGTCTGCTCTACTAGGGCAACTTCAACTATAGGATCTGTTATTCTGTTGAATTTTTCAGATATTTTCACGTCACTTGTTGCCTTTTTGGCAAGCTTGTCTACTACCTCAAAGGTAGTCTTGAAGGTTCCAAATTCAGTGTCCGCAATCACCTCATAGGTTCCAAGTGCCGAGTTTGCTGGGATTTTGTAATCATAAGAATACAAACCGTTCTCGTAGGTTCTAGAAATGTCGACTTTTTTGTTGCCCAATCCGCAATAAAACGTACCACAATCAATTTTGTCATCTTTTTTGTGCTCAACTAGAAGGTTTAGTTTTGCCAAATACAGTATTTTATTAGTAGAGCCCGAAATGTGTACAGTTTCTCCCGGAAGATATGCTTCCTTGTCTGTTACAATTACAAGAGTGGTTTTTCCAGTAGCACCTAGTGGAATGTCATTTTTGATTTCAAATGTGAGATCTGCTCGCAATTTTTGATATGTAGCAACTATCTTGTATTTTCCGTCCTTGAATACGGTTAGCGGAAGATCGTATGTTGTCTTGAATGCTCCGCCCTTGTCCAAATCCAGATTAGAGTTAAAGATGACCTTGTTTGACATTGTCCTTACCTCAACATTTACCCTGTTTGCCACGGAACCATATGTAGTGCCAGCTGTTTCTTGGTTCTTTATGACGGC
>CAYYBJ010000046.1:0-8976 GCA_964470325.1 uncultured Candidatus Nitrosotenuis sp.
TTTGTCTGCTTCAAAATATTTTATTTTGTGGATCATACAAATCTAGTTTGTTGTTTTGTTATATCGATGCCTCGCCGGTTTTCTGATCGATTGGTACCTAATAAAACTTAAATCGTCTCTAAAATCCAAACACGGAGGGTCACAATTTCAATAAAAAAATCCCAGTTTGCAAATAAGAAAGCGAAACTGATCTTGTCTGACGGTACTGTTCTTTCTGGCAAAGGCTTTGGTGCATCAAAGGTCGTATTTGGCGAACTGGTATTCAACACTGGAATGGTGGGCTATGTAGAGACACTCACCGATCCGTCATATTCTGGGCAAATACTTACTCTAACTTATCCCCTTGTAGGCAACTATGGCGTGCCAGACCCAAAAGGAATGGACGAATCTGGAATATCTCAATTCTTTGAATCGGAGCGAATCCAAGCTCGTGGGCTGGTAGTACACGAATTATCGGAAATTGCCAGCCACTGGAATCTATCGATGACACTGGATGAATGGATGCACAACGAAGGTGTGCCTGGCATATCTGATATCGATACGCGTGAACTGACAAAAAAACTGCGAATCAGTGGAGTGACAATGGCAGCCCTTGTAGTATCTGACGCTGAAATCGATGTGGACCAAGTCAGCAAAGAGCTTGCAGCTGTTAAACCATACTCTGATGAAAAATTCATGGATACTGTATCTACAAAACAAGTTCAGACATTTGGAAAAGAATCTGACTGTGTTGTAGTAGTAGATACTGGTGTCAAAAACGCTATACTTCGAAACATCCACAATCTAGGATACAAAGTTGTAAAGGTTCCATGGAATACTAGCTATTCTGATATTATGAAATACAATCCAAAGGGAGTTGTGTTAAGTAATGGTCCTGGAGACCCCGAAGCGTGTCCTGAAACAATTGAAACAGCAAAGAATCTTATCCAAAACAACATTCCGACATTGGGAATTTGTCTTGGGGCACAAATAATTGGTCTTGCTGGCGGTGCAAACACTTACAAGCTAAAGTACGGCCATCGGGGACAGAACAAGTCCTGCCTTAATTTGCAAAACAAACAGGTCTACGTCACATCTCAAAATCATGGTTATTGTATAGACCCAGACTCGCTAGGAAAAACGGAATTTGATTTATGGTTTACAAACACTGACGATAACACAGTCGAAGGCATTCGACACAAGCTCAAAAAAATAATTGCAGTGCAATTTCATCCAGAAGCATCGCCTGGCCCATATGACTGCAAATTTGTTTTCGAAGAGCTTGATACTTTGATTAAGGGAGGTAATACAAATCAAAAATGAGTCTCTGAAAAAAATCCTAGTCCTTGGCAGTGGGGCAATCAAAATCGGAGAAGCAGGCGAAAGTCGCCAAAAACGACCGCTAATTCGACTACTCCGGTAGCCAATGCCTCAAGGCCATACACGAGGACGGTCTGAAATCCGTACTGATAAATCCCAATATCGCAACAATTCAGACTGACACTAGGTTTGCAGACAAGGTGTACCTTCTTCCTGTTACGCCAGAGTATGTCTCATCTATCATAGAATCAGAACGACCGGATGGAATAATGCTTGGATATGGTGGACAGACTGCTTTGAACTGTGGTGTAAAACTGGCAGAAGCAGATGTCTTGCAAAAATATAATGTCAAGGTTTTGGGAACACAAATCCCAGGAATTCAGAAAACCGAGGACCGACAGTTATTCAAGGATTCAATGAATGAGTGTGGTGTTCCGGTACTAAAATCAAAAACAGTCAACACGTTTGAGGATGCAAAAAAGGTGGCAGAAGAATTGGGTTATCCGGTTATCATACGAGTGGCATATACTTTGGGTGGACGTGGCGGAGGAGTTGCCCACAATGAAATTGAGCTGCACGAAATTGTAGAGCGAGGACTCAATGCAAGTCTTGTTCATCAGGTACTAATTGAGGAATATATCGGCCACTGGAAGCAAATTGAATACGAGGTAATGCAGGACTTTGAGGGAAATAATGTCATTGTGTGCAATATGGAAAATGTTCTCTCCATGCGAGTACACACTGGTGATAACATTGTAGTTGCTCCGTCTCAGACAATAGACAATAGAGAATACCACATGTTGCGCTCAGCGGCATTGCGTGGAACAAAACATGTTGGTATAATTGGAGAGTGCAACATCCAGTTTGCATTGGATGTAAAGTCTGATAGATATGTTGCAATTGAAATCAATCCTAGATTGTCCAGATCATCTGCTCTTGCTAGCAAGGCAACTGGTTATCCGCTTGCATACATGTCTGCCAAAATTGGCCTAGGCCATACCTTGCCTGAACTGGTAAATAGAATCACAAAGACTACGACTGCATGCTTTGAGCCTTCCTTGGACTATGTTGTGATAAAGCACCCACGCTGGGACTTTACTAAATTTGAGCGTGCAAACCGCAAGCTAGGTCCTACGATGAAATCGGTAGGCGAGGTAATGGCAGTCGGACGCACATTTGAGGAATCACTTCAAAAATCAATTAGAATGCTTGACATTGGTAATGATGGTCTGGTCCTAAACCGAAACAATGTGCCTGATGATGAAATTGAGGAAATTGAAAACCGCCTATTAAATGTGGATGATCGAATTTTGTACTATGTTGCGGCTGCCTTACGAAAAGGCATGGCTGTTGAAAAAATTCAAAAGCTATCGTTTATTGATCCGTGGTTTATTGAAAAAATCAAAAACATTGTAGATGTGGAATCCTCACTACAACAAAAACCACTTGACAAGGACTTGATGAAAAAGGCAAAACACCTTGGATTTTCTGATAAGCAAATTGCACGAGCAATCAATAAAGATGACATGGAGGTGCGCAAAATTCGTAAAGACATGGGTGTTCTGCCAGTGGTAAAGCAAATTGATACTCTGGCTGCGGAATGGCCTGCAAAGACAAACTATCTGTACATGACTTATGGTGGATATGAAAACGACATTACAGTATCTCCTGTTCAAAAAGGAATAATTGTATTAGGTGCAGGTCCATACCGAATTGGGAGCTCAGTCGAATTTGACTGGGGAACTGTCAACATGGTTTGGGGCCTGCAGCAAAATGGCGAGTCTAATGTTGTTGTGGTGAACTGTAATCCCGAAACGGTATCAACTGACTATGATATTTGCTCTAGATTGTACTTTGAGGAGCTGACACTGGAGAGAATTTTAGATATTGTGGACATGGAAAATCCAAAAGGCGTTGTAACTTCTGTCGGTGGGCAGACTGCAAATAATCTGACACCGAAGCTTGCAAAGGCAGGAATCAAGCTTTTTGGCACATCTGCAGATGATGTTGACAGGGCAGAGGACCGCTCTAAATTTAGCGCAGTTTTGGATAAATTACACATAAAACAGCCTCCGTGGCAGGCATTTTCAAACTTTTCAGAGGCAAAATCGTTTGCAACAAAGGTTGGCTATCCTGTTCTGGTCAGACCATCATATGTGCTCTCTGGAGCTGCAATGAAGGTAGTCTGGTCGCAAGAAGAACTGTCTAGGTATGTGGGAGAGGCAACTACGCTGTCGCCAGACCATCCTGTTGTCATTACAAAATTCATGCTAAACTCGCTAGAGGTGGATGTAGATGGTGTATCTGATGGAAAAAGTGTCTTCATTGGTGCCTTGGTAGAGCATATTGACGCAGCCGGCGTTCACTCTGGCGACGCAATGATGGTGATTCCTCCATGGAGGCTATCAAACAAGCAAATCGAAACAATAACTGATTATGCTACACGAATTGCAAAATCGTTTAACATTAGAGGTCCATTCAATCTTCAATTTTTGATAAACAATGACCAAGTCTATGTAATAGAGCTAAACATCAGGGCGTCTCGCTCTATGCCATTTGTCTCAAAGCTTATCAAAGCAAATCTTATCACTATTGCTGCTCAAGTAGTACTTGGCAAGGAATTACCAAAGATTCCTCAAGACAAGTGGAAAAAGACATCAATACATGGAATTAAGATGCCCCAGTTTTCATTTATGCAGCTGGATGGTGCAGACATTGTACTTGGCGTGGAAATGCAATCTACTGGTGAGGCCGCGTGCTTTGGAGACAGCTTCTATGATGCGTTATCCAAAGGATTGATTTCTGTAGGATATAATCTGCCAAAGACTGGCACTGCACTGATCACAATTGGTGGTTCTGAGAACAAGGAAAAACTCCTTCAGACAATGGCTACGCTAAAACACCTAGGCTTTAAGATTTTAGCAACAGAGCACACTGCAGAATTTTTGGAAGAAAAGCAGATTGGCGATGTACAGATTGTGCACAAGATTTCCGAGCCAGAGAGAAAGCCAAACATTTCCGACATGTTATATGAAAGAAAGATCAATTTCATCATAAATATTCCATCAACATCGACTCTGGAAAAATATGTGGGAATGCTAAATGATGAATACCAAATTAGGCGCAAGGCAATAGAGCTAGGAATTCCAGTTCTTACTACTACAGAGCTTGCGGAATCATTTGTCAAGACGCTAGAATGGATGACGCACAATGAAACTACTAAAAAAGCACTAGAACCATACGATCCTATCTGAGAAACCACCAAAATTTCCTATCTGTGATACAAAACTTGAGATTGCAAATATGCTGATCACCTTGGCTGACTACTGCAAGTGAAATTTGACATTTGTTCTTTTTTATGAATAATTTTTAATTTGTTTGGTACATCTTTATTACATATTTGACCGCAGTTGCTGCACGTGCTGATGACTATTTTGGCACGTGCTGTTTGTGGCAAAAGCAGTACTTTGACAAGTTTGGCTTTGATAGCAAGACACTATAGACAATAGATAACGATTGGAATGTCGTAACGGACTTGTATTGCTCGCAAATCGAGGTAATCTCTGGTGCGCAAAAATCTGGTGTTGACATAAGGAAAAAATGATGGCTCTATGCGATCAATATATTCATCAGGCACTGGACTATTATGGAAAAACATTCTCAGAAGCGCTGGCAAAGATGAATCAAAAGTAATATGTGATTTTCTGTCTTAGCTTATGACTACGCTAGTGCTACAAAGTACATGCCGATGTTTAGCAGTATCACACCAATATAGCCCAGCATTTTCTGCTCTAAATCAACGTTGACATGATTCAGTATGAATATTGTCGATAACATTGAAGTGATTGATGTCTTTACCATTTCTTTGAATGGTGGCTTTGTCTTTCCAAGTCTGTTACTGCTGGACTGAATGCATAGTAGAATTCGTTGATCCTGCCATGAATGTTGCGCCTGCACCGGTAATATTCAGAATCGCAAACGAAAACAGAATTACTGCAGGTAAGGACCCAATGGGAATGGCGGCATCTGCACTGTACATTGCATGTGTTGATCAAAATGCGAATGTGTCTTAAAAAGACGTTGCAATGGCAGCTGGCGTTACCGAAGTCACAATTCGAAACAGGTACAAAGATCTTAAAAAATCTCTAAAAATATAATAAAAAAGAAAAAGACTCAACTAAGCTTTAGTATCTTTTTTGAAATCTTGGTTTTTGATGTTTTGGTAGACATTCTCTGCAATAAACTGGTCTGTCTGGTTTTGGTTCAAAAGGTACCTCTGATGCTTTGCCGCAGTCTGAGCAAGTGCATGGGTACATTTTTTTGTCATATGACATGCCTCGACTTTTGAGCATCCAAATAAGAATGAATGGTATCAAATAATGTATGGCAAAGGTCAGATCACTTGGGTTAGAAGGGATTCGTCGCCTATTATGGTTCCATCAAGGGTCACTATCTTTGCGGATAGATCTCCTTTGATCTTTTCTATTATGGGGGAGATTGATTTTTTGTATGTCTTCTTTTTGGTTGCATAAAAATATCGATTAAAGGATGGTACTATGATAATCTCAATTTCGCCAGACTCTGAAGAAAAGATATTTTCTTTCTTTGTTCTAATGGAAACCCAGACACGCTGACCATTTAGAATCGAATCCTCATCAAAAAACACTGGGTGGACATGGCCCATTATTATCTTGGATACGTGGGCAAAATTCGCAGTAGGCATTGTATGACCATGTGTGAGCAGTGTATCTTCTAGGATCATTCCAAGGGAGCTGATCAGAGTTATGCTGTCTGGCGTTAGGTGGGAAATGTTTGCGTCATGATTACCAGGTATGAGTATTGTTTCGATTTTTTGTGATAATGCCGATAGTAGTTTTGGCACCTCATCCCACTCTGATTTTGAAATTCTGGATATTCCAGATTTCACATCGCCTAGTAAAATCAGTCCGTCCGGCTTTTCTGAATCGATTAGAAATGTGATCTTTTCAATGGATTCGTTTAACGTGGTGTTTTTTCCAACAAAAATCTTGTTTTGCGCCAAATTTCCCTCAAAGCCCACATGCAGGTCTGTTAGAACTATGTGTTTTTTTGCGCCTTCCAGAACCAGTGCTGCCTCGCCAGGAATCGGCTTTGTCTTCATCAAAAAATAATACAAAGCTATGCATTAATTTCTTGTTGACGCAAGAAAAAACATCGGTAATTGTTTTGGAGCGAAGAGTCAAATGCCATATCTTTGAGCCAAGCAAGAGACAAATCTGGACTGTGGTGGGAATGGGAAAGGAACACTGGCTTGCACCAGAACATGACTATTGCTCATGTGAGGGATTTTACTTTGGCAAGCTAAAGGGGAAAAAATCTTGCTATCACTTGGGCTCACTTCGATTGGCGCAAACACAACGTGAGATTGAATATGTGGAATTTTCTGATGACGAGTATGCTGATTTTCTAAAGGGACTTATTTCTGAGCTCTAGTTGTTTCTAATCGAATCTCTTGTGTGGCCCTTGTTTACTAGCATCTGAATCATGGCATCAACTGAATAGTCAATTCCATGTTCTTTTTCAAAATGATCACGGAGTTTTTTGACCATGGATAGGCTTTTTTCTCCTGACAGAATAAAGCCACACTCAAAGCCGTAATCTGAGCATACCAATTTGAATGTCATACAAGCTTGCCTTTCGTTATTTATTTATAACTTTTATTCCAATGTCGTCGATCAAACACTAGAAAAATTATAGTGAAATTGTGGTGATGTCTTCTTTAGAGACGCCTTTCCACAAACCAATCATTCCTTGCGGCTCGACTGGTTCTACCTTGGTTATCTTTTGTATCTTGATGTGATCAGGATTTGGGGGCATCCAAAGCATTGCCATGTATTCGCCTATTTGTCCTACCTTTGTTGGCACGGCTGGTGTAATCATGTCCTTGGAGAATCCCTTTGACACCAAGACATCAACTGACTTTTGCATCAGATCCATTCTTCCATGTACAAAAAGATAGACCATCTTAGTATTGTCTAATGACATTATACTTGGTTTCCATGATTGCTAAATCAACGTTTGGACTATGCCAAAAACGGTTAAATTGGTACATGCAGGCGCAAAGTCGTGAAGATTGTAACCATAGGTAGTAGAATATTTGTTACAAGCTTTCAGCTTGCCGGAGTCCAAGGAGTAGTAGTGGACAGTCCACAAAATGCATTCTCTGAAATAAAAAAACTAGCCGAAGATCCTGATGTCGGATTGGTCCTCATATCCGAAGACATGTCGACTCCAATTAGCACAGAGCTGACCAAACTGCGTGCGACAAAATCAAAGCCACTCATATTTGCACTTCCAGCATCTGGCTCTGAGAAAAAGGAAGTAGATTACAGAAAGATGCTAAAGACCATTTTGGGCGTCTAGAACCTGTCATATTTTACCAGATTTTCATTCTTTGATAGTTTTGATAGTTTCGGTCCGCTCATATACGTGGTGACATATGCTATTCCGCCGGAGATCATTCCTACAACAAAGACTAGGCCAAACACTGCTACTGGAATCTTGACTAGCCCAGTTAGGTATTGAGCTTGATTTTGTTCACCTTCTGCAAAGCTGACAAATCCTGTTCCCATAAATCCTGCAACTATGAGTAGTATTGTGGTTGCTGCACCCCCGACATTCATTCCTACTATCTGAATCCAGGCAAACTTGTTCTTTGTGCCACGTACTTGTTTTCCAAGATTTGATTCCAGGTGATTATAGAAAATTGCAGTAATTGCGATTGAGACTACCAATGTTATGTACATGAAATATCCAAAAAAGAACCACTTTGCAGGCCCATCAAGAGATAGCGATAGAAACTCGATCAGTGATACATTTGAGAAGATTGCCTGCATTAGAATCAATGAAATCGTGAGACCTGTTATGACTGCACCCTGGATGATTGCCGATAGGACAAATCTATTCCCCCAAGGGCTGGGCTTTTTTCTGTCAGATACTTCGAGGAATCGCTTTCGCTCTGACTCTTTTTTTTCTATTTCTGCATAATCGTAGAATTTTTTGAGCAGTCTTGACTCTTCTTCTTCAGAAAAGAAATCATCTACTGGATTATCCCATCGCGACATAAATGGTGTAATTCAAATTTTATAATATCTGATATCGTGTTCGAATCGAACGGATTGTTTAAAAAATCGTAACAATTTTTCCAAAATTACGCGCGTACTGGTATTATCTGCCATGCAAAGAATGCGTAGAGTGCTATTCCATATGTGATATGGCCTGCCAAACTTACGATCATGGGGACCATCCCGTCTGGGTGCTTCCACGGCGTGATCCCAGTAATTGGTTTGTGTATTGGAATTAGGGTTACTAGCCACAAAAATAACCCATATCCAATTGCAGAAAGAATCAGGTTTGATAATGCGAATGGAAACAATATCAATGCCAGAGCAAATCCAATTCCGCCTAGGCCACCATTTGCAAAATGAAGCAAAAATATACCTCTTACGTGCAAGTTAGACTCGGATAATCTGAAGAATTTTGTCGACAATACTTGGTTTTCATGCCATTCTAGGACTCCGCGCAATCCGAATTTTTTCCAAGCTGGAATCTCTAGTATTGTCATGACAAATGTGGCTACCAGACCTGCCAATAACGCAGGGAAAATCGTTACAATGTTCAGCTGAATCATAAATGATG
>CAYYBJ010000047.1:0-8539 GCA_964470325.1 uncultured Candidatus Nitrosotenuis sp.
CGAATATCCATGTGAATCGAGCCAGAACTATAGAACAAATTAAAAACCACAATACCCTAGAGCTAATGCTTTGGACGTTATAGATAAGGGAATTTTGGCATCACTCTATGTTTGCTCTTTGAGTGGAGAAGACCCAATCACACATACAATCAAGCGAACAAACCTATCCGAATCCTACATTAATGACAGAATCACAGTACTCAAAAAAAATCTAATGATATCCGAGTATGGCACACTAACAGAGTTTGGCAGAACCGCACTACATGTGGTACTTGCTGGCGGTGTTTTCGATATCATTCACCCAGGCCACATTTACACTCTTAATGCAGCCAAAGCCCTAGGTGACGTACTAGTTGTGGTAATAGCCACAGGCAACACTGCAGTAAAGATGAAAAAAAGAAGGCCGCTCCACACAGAAGAGCAACGCCAGGAATTGATCAGCTCAATGTCAATGGTGGATTTGTGCCTGATTGGCAGTGAGGGCGACATTTTCAAGACAGTATCCAAAGTAAGACCAGACATTATTGCACTAGGCTATGATCAGGTGCACCAGGAAAAATTTATCACCGACGGCTGCAAGAGTCTTGGACTAAATGTCCGAGTGGCAAGACTCCAGTCCCCGATTCCAGAATATTCCAGCTCTAAAATAGAAAAAGAGTACGGCGAAGCACTACATGGAATTTAGATCGTAATTTTTATTGAAAGGTTTGCACCGTTTTTGAGGCCTAATTTTTTGCGAATCTCTGTTTTGGATATGATTTCTATTGTGGATAGATCATAATGAGTCCTCTCTAGCAGTATGAGCTGCGCATCAACTTTGCCATTAATCTTACAGGAAAAACACTTGACCCACCCGTACGTTCTTTTTCCATCAGAGAATCCATCAATTACTGTTCCCTCTAGATTTGTTAGCTGTCGAAGTGATTCAATCTGCTCTTTTTTGTCCAGCTTGACATTTAGTGTGCCAGGAAATGGAACATAGCCAATTTTGGACTGGAATTGTTTTGTGTAGCCTTTGAGTGACATATAGTATTTACCTTCGCCCATTCCTGTAACCAAAACACCAGAAACATCAATTGTTGCAGGTGTTGTCTCTAAACTGTTCTTTAGAATATTATAGATTTCAGAGATTTGCTCATATCCCTTTTGTGTTAGCTTGACAGATACCTTTCTTCCAGCAGTTACACGAGAAATGAATCCTCCCTCTTCCAATTCCAGCAAATGTTTTGATGCAGCCTGCTGGGATTTTCCAATTTTTTTGCCCAAAAGACTAGTTGTTATAGTGACATAGTTGTGCCTGGCACCCTTTGACAATAATTCAGTCAACGTGATCAAGTGCTGGATTTTCAGCTCACTCATTACAAAAATAAAAAAGAAAAGAGTTAAAGATTTTTCTTATGCGACGCCTAGTTCGGTAAATGTTTTGAGCGAAATTCCGTCCTTGTTAGTCAGGTTTGCAACTCTATGTCCAATGACACACTCGATGCCTGCCTGCTTTGCTCCATCTACCAATCTCTGCGTCACAATTCCGTCAAGTATCAGATATTTGATGCCGGATTGAACTGAAAGTTTAGAGACAAGTTCAGATATTGCAACTTTGAAGACCTCGTTTTTGTTTGCATCAAGGCCGACTGCTTCTAGTGTTTCGTTGATTTTTGGGAACATCTTTTCTGCAATTTCTGCCATTGGTTTGTCGTTGGGATCAGTCAGCATAGGCTTTGCCTTGGGATTGTTCATTTCCTCAATTGTTGGTCGCAAAATGTCTGCAATTTGCTGCGGTGTGAGCTCTTCTACTTCGACTCCCTCTGGTGCTCTATGAACTACATCAATATCGACTACGCTTTTGAGCTCCTTGAGGATGAATCCGCCTGCTCTGTCACCATCCAAGAATGCAACGATTTTGTCCTTTTGGTCGCATAATTCCCGAATTGATTCGTCAATTCTTGCGCCATCAATGGCCAAAGAATTGTCGATTCCTGCACGCAACAGATTGATTACATCTGCTCTGCCTTCAACTAGGATAATCCAAGGAGAGTCAAAGACGCCTTGTCCGCAAGGGAGTTTTCCCCTACCATATGTGGTTAGTTTTCCAGACGTAGAGGTGCCTTCGTGGATGTCTTTGAGCATCGATTCGCCTTCTGAAATGGTCTTTGTTGCCCATTGCTGTTTGATCTCTTTTGCACGCTTGATAATGTCGTCCTTTTTTGTGGCACGGACATCCTCAATGGCAGTTAGTTTGAACTTGCAGTCAAATGGACCTACCTTGTCTATACTTTCAATTGCTGCCGCTATTAGCGATGCAGTGTCCACGTCAGTTGACATTGGAATTAGGGCATCACCTTTAGTGGTGTTTGTAGTGCTTGTCGCAGTTACTTCTATTCTTCCGACTTTGGATAATCGCTGGAGCTCATTTAGGTTCATCTCTGGGCCTAGCAGACCTTCGGTCTGGCCAAAGATTGCGCCTATGATGTCTGCTCTCTCAACGAGTCCATCAACATCAAAGGATAGCTTAACGTGATATTTGACAATTCCTGTTTGTGGCAATTGAGAATATTCCTCCTAAAGATCAATAGCTTTGGTCTTCAAATCACAGATATAAGTGCTTATAATGATCCACACATAAGAAAAATGAGAAGAGTTTATTCGGTGCTAAAAGAGTGTCCGCAAGAACAGGATTTTGTAACGTTTGGATTGTTAATCTTAAATCCGGATCCCATCAGAGACTCGATGTAGTCGATGTTTGCTCCCTTGAGGTGTTCTTGTGAGTAGCTGTCAACTAGTAGTTTGACGCCTTGCTCTTCGATGACAGAGTCATCTTCTTCTGGCTTTGCCTCAAAGCCCATTCCGTAGGAAAGGCCTGAGCATCCGCCGCCTTGAACATACACTCTCAGGTATTCTGGCTTGTCTGCTTCTTCTTTCATAAACTCGACAATTTTCTCCGCTGCTTTTGGAGTGATTGTTACGAGCTTTTGTGTTTGTTCAGTTGCCATAAAGTGCAAAGTCGCTCCAAATTATAATAAGCTTTTCACCCATTGTATAGTAGGAATAAAAGAAAAGTTAGGTATAGCTTATTTTTTGGACTTGTTCACAAACGCAGTCATGCGTTGTTCCCTGTCCGGATCGGTAAAGCAGTTTCTCCATGCCAGTAGTTCTATTCCTAGACCCGTATCGAGATCTGCATTTCGTCCCTTGTTGATTGCTATTTTTGACATTTTTACGCCGGAAACGGAGTTTGCTGCAATTTGGTTTGCCATCTTTAATGTCTCCTCCATTAGCGATGCCAACGGTACAACTGCATTGACTAGGCCGATTTCTTTTGCTTCGTCTGCCTTGATCATTTTTCCAGTGTAGACAAGTTCCTTTGCCTTTGCAATTCCGACAATTCTCATCAGTCTTTGGGTTCCTCCCCATCCTGGTGGAATGCCAATTGTTACCTCTGGCTGGCCCATCTTGGCAGTGTCTGCTGCAATTCTAATATCGCAAGACATTGCAACCTCACATCCCCCGCCCAGTGCAAATCCATTTACCGCTGCAATTGTCGGCTTGGACACTAGTTCTATTGTATTGGTGACTAGCTGTCCTAATTTTGCATATTCAACCGACTCGTCTGCAGAAATCTTTGACATGTATTCAATGTCTGCTCCTGCCGAGAATGCCTTTTCGCCTTCTCCTGTCAGGATTATAACCTTGACATCATTGTCTGTGTCTAGTTGTGTAAATACAGAGACGAGTTCCTTTGCAACGTCTGTGTTCATTGCATTTAGCTTGTCAGGTCTGTTGATTTTGACTGTAGCAATTCCATTTGATTTTGTAGTCGTAACTAGAGTCATGCTTTTACGAAAAATTTGTGCTTGAAATAAATGTTTAGAGATGCTTGCCCCATTGAGCAAGTGCAGAAGCTGCTGCTACCCAGTCTCTAAGATCATCATATACCGGTACGCCTTCTTTTTCGATTAGTGCTGATATTTTCTTCGTGTATGGACCGCCGTTTCCGCCAACCAGTAGTGGTTTTTTCTGCTGCTTTGAGAAATTAGCCAGGTGCTGAATTATTGTCTCTTCGAGCGGGTCGTCTTGGAACACAAACCACGGCATTACAATATCGACATTTGGCTCTTCATAGAATTTTTCTATTGTGTATCTGTAATCTTCGGCATTTGCGCCACCGGTGACATCAGCTGGATTTCCTTTTCCAATGACATATGTCGGTGGGAAGTGCGCCTTCATTTCGTCTAGGATTTTTGGAGAAATCTTTGCCAGCTCCAGTCCTAGTCGCTCAAACTGGTCAATTCCACCAATCATTGGACCTGCGCCGTTGCTACACATTGCAACGCGATTTCCTTTTGCTGCTGGCTGCCATGCAAGTGCCTTTGTTACAGCTACTAGTTCCTGGTAGCTATCAACTGAGATGATTCCTGCTTGCTTGAATGCACCCATGATTATAGCGTTAGAGCCACCAAGAGATCCAGTGTGAGATGCAGCTTGCTTTGCGCCTGCCTCTGTTCGACCGCTCTTCCAGATTACGATTGGTTTTTTCTTTTCAGCCATTACTCGCTTGGCAGTCTCGATGAACTTGCGTCCATCTCCAAAGCCTTCTACGTATAATGCGATAACCTTGGTTTGTGGGTCTGATGCCAGATACCAGATCATGTCTGCTTCATCTACATCGGATCTGTTGCCATAGCTGACCATTTTTGATAGGCCAAACGAGTCAGCAGATTCCAAAAAGCTGATTCCCATGGTGCCAGATTGTGACAATAACGCAACATTTCCTAGCTTTGCGCGAACCATTCTTTCCTGTCCTTGAAATGCGCAATCCAGTCTGTTTGCTGCATTGAACATTCCAATGCAGTTTGGACCAATGATTCTGATCTTGTGCTTTTCAGATAGTTCTTTGACTTGGGCCTCGTACATTGCACGCTCGCCTCCAAGTTCTTTTCCTCCGCCAGAAACTACAACAACATTGTGGATTCCCTTCTTTGCGCATTGTTCCAGTACCGGTGGTGTGACAGACAAGTCGACGCATACTACGACTAGGTCCACGTTTCCTGGAATTGCATCCACTGAGGGATAACATTTGATGCCAAGAATTTCTTCCGCCTTGGGATTAATTGGATATACTTTGCCCTTGTAGTCGTGCTTTGCAAGACTGTCCAGAACAGAGTTGCCTACTTTGCCGGGTGTTGCAGATGCGCCAACCAGTGCAACTGATTCAGGAGTAAAGAACTTCTCCATGAATTCCGCGTTTGGCTGTGCTTTTGATATGGCGTTGGGGTTTGTCTCTTTTGCCAGTATGATTTTTGCATCAACGACATAGTAGGATTTTGGATATACCACTATTGGGTTGAAATCAATGCTGTTGACATAGACTGCATTGTCTGTGCCGATTTTGCCAATTTGGACTAGTGCCTTTGCAAGCATGTCCATGTCAATTGGTGCGCTACCTCTAAAGCCCTTGAATAGTTTTGATGACTTTAATTCTTCTATCATTGATTTTGCGTCTGCTTGTGTAATTGGAAGCATTCTCCAAGCAACGTCCTTGAAGACTTCGGTCATGACACCGCCTAGGCCTGCCATGATTACTGGGCCGAACTGGGGATCTACCTGTAGCCCGACAATCATCTCGACTCCCTTGGGGACCATTTTCTCCAGGAGAATTCCCTTGATCTCGGCTTTTTTGTCGTATTTTTTGACGCTCTTTAGAATTTGATCAAAAGTTTTCTTGACTTCTTTTGCATCTGCTACACCTACCTTTACTCCTCCTGCATCTGTTTTGTGAAGGATTTGTGGCGAGACAATTTTCATCACTAGTGGAAAACCTATTTTCTTTGATGCCTTGACTGCTTCTTTTGCAGTAGTGGCCAGTGCATAAGGAGGGACTTTGACTCCGTATGATTTTAGAATTGATTTAGAGACGTCTTCTGTGATAACCTTGTGGTCTGTCTTCATTGTTTGATCGAAAATTTTCTGTGTGTTCATGAGGTGATCGGACACACCCTCGTTCAATATATTAAATTTGTGTCAGAGATGGAATTGCGTTTTGTAGTTTTTGTAAAATAATTTCATGTTTTGTTGGACAGGTCCAATGTTACTATCAATGTCCGATCTGATTTTTTTTGGATCCAGATATGGCAGATTAAGATTCTCTGCAGTGTTATCAAGCCATGACCGTATAATATCAGAGTCTACCTCAAAGTGAAATTGTACACCAATTGCGCTCCCATATTGGAATGCCTGGTTGTACAATTCTGAATATGCAAGTCGCCGCCCACCAATTGGAATATCAAATGTGTCACCATGCCAGTGAAATACTGTAAATGGGTCTGACATGCCTGAAAACAGGCTCGAATTTGCATCCTGCTTTATGTCGTGGTAAAATCCGATTTCCTTTTTTGGTCCAGGATATACGCGAGCGCCAAATGCTTTGGCTATTAGCTGCGATCCAAGGCAGATCCCAAGTGTTGGAATGTTTTTGTCCACGGCATTTTGGATTAATACAAGCTCGTCTTTGAGGTATTGCAGATCATCGTTTGCGCTTTCCGGTGCGCCCAGTACCAATACCATGGAATGATCCAGTGAAGGAATTTTTTGCTTTTTTGCAAATATGATTTCCAGATCAAATCCATCGTGTCGTAACAGTTCCCCAATGGTACCAGGCCCCTCAAGACCCGCATTTTGAATTACCAGAACCTTTGACATTATTTTTCACAAGAGAGATCTCGGTTTATCAGATCCAAAAATTCCTCACCGGAATATTCCTGAGTTATGACATGCGGCACAACCCAGAGCACAGGCGATTCCAGATTTGTCACTACTTTGATTTTATTTGCATTTATTCTTGTGACATCAGTGCCGCTAGTCTCTGTATCCAAAAACGAAAAGAACAGGCCAGCAAGCCTATCGTCTTTGGATTCAAACTTTCCAAACACTAGTCCTCCCGAGTTTGCCTCAAAGCCGCCTTTGCCTGTGCTGTATGTGCCAAGGTCTTGCCCATCATAAAATATTGTAAACGAGTATTTTGTAAATGTCGCAGGAAGTGACGAAGTGTTGCAGACCTCAACTGTCTTGCCAGTCAACACCGACAGAAAATCAAATGTTCCAGGCCAGGAAAACTGAAGTGCGTGTGCAGATACTGCATTTAGCGATGAATAACCCAAAGAGCCTGCAATCACTATAATTGATGCAATTACTATGATGGTGTGCTTGTTTGCCACGAATTTAGCAGCAAATTAGGCATAATTTTAGGGTATAAAATTAAAAATGGAAAGTTTATGGCCAGAGGCCTTTAGCTTTGAATGCTTCTACAACTCGTCCTACTGCCAGTACCATTGCCGCACGTCTCATGTCGATTTTGTGCTTTTTGGACAATGCCAGTGTGTCACGGAATCCACGTGTAATGTGGTCTTCCATCTTTGATGTTACTTCATCAAATGACCAGTAATAGCCCATGTTGTTTTGTACCCATTCCAAATACGAGATACAAACACCGCCAGAGTTTGCCAGAATGTCTGGTATGACCAGTATCTTTTTCTGGTAAATGATTGGGTCTGCTTCCGGCATTGTTGGGCCGTTTGCAGCTTCGGCAATAATTTTGCATTGTAGTTTTTTGGCAATTGATGCATTGATCTGGTTTTCCAGTGCTGCTGGAACCAAGACATCGCATTTTGTTGTGAGTAGTTGTTCTGTTGAGATCTTTTTGCTTCCAGGATAACCAACGACAGAACCGGTCTTGTTTTTGAACTCTAGGACCTTTTTGGAATCCAATCCTTTCAGATTTATGATAGAGCCTTTGGTGTCACTTACTGCAATAATTTTTGCACCCATTTTCTCTAGGTACTCTGCAGCAAATGTTCCTGCATTACCATATCCCTGAATGACAACGGTTGCTCCCTTTAGTCGCAGGCCAATTGTCTTTGCAGCTTCTCTGATACAGTATGCGCATCCTAGACCCGTTGCCACGTTCCTTGCAAGAGAGCCGCCCAATGAGATTGGCTTTCCTGTAATTACTCCTGGCTCGTTTTCGTTACCAGACATCTTGCTGTAGACATCCATGATTTGTGACATTTCTACGCCTGTCGTGTATACGTCAGGTGCTGGAATGTCTTTTTTTGGACCAATTATCTCAGATATTGCATATGCAAATCTTCGAGTCAGTCTTTCAAGCTCGTTTGCGCTCAGCTTTTCTTTTTTAGGATTGACGAAAATTCCGCCTTTTCCTCCGCCAAGCGGGACATCAACTACTGCACACTTCCAAGTCATCCAAGACGATAGCGCCTTGACTTCCTTTTCCATGTAATCAACGCCGCCTTCTGGATCAAAGTATCGGATTCCCCCTTTGTATGGGCCGCGGTCGTTGTTGTGCTGACTCCTAAATCCCGTAAAGACTCGGATTTTTCCATTGTCCATCTTTACTGGAAGTTTTACACGCAAGACTTTGTTTGGTTCCGCAAGATAGTCTCTGGTGCCTTTGTCAATTTTTAGAATTGAGCAAGCATCATCGAGTTGTTTTAATGCATTCTTGAATGGATCTGCCTGAACCAAT
>CAYYBJ010000048.1:0-8303 GCA_964470325.1 uncultured Candidatus Nitrosotenuis sp.
CAAACATTGGCGCTAATGCCCCGAATTATTCTTTTGGATTATGGGAAATTGTTGCAATTGAAGTGTTAGCAAGCGCACTTTTGATGACAGTCATTTTATGTGTAGTTCACACAAAGGGGTTGATGGGATTTAGCGGAATTGCAATAGGGGGAATTATTGGCCTAGATATTTTCTTTTTGTCGTTTATTTCTGGGGCATCAATGAATCCAATTCGTGCATTAGCTCCTGCCGTTTTGTCTGGATTTTTAAATGATCTGTGGATTTACTGTAGTGCTCCGTTTATCGGCACATCAATAATTGCAATAATATACAAATACAAATTTGTAAAATCATGAATCGCTGTACATGGGCACAGGGAGAAGAAATGACACAGTACCATGATTTCGAGTGGGGCATCCCAGTACATGATGACAAAAAACTCTTTGAGATGCTAATCTTAGAGGGGGCACAGGCTGGCCTGTCTTGGAGTACAATACTAAAGCGAAGAAAGACGTATCGTGCGGCATTTGACAATTTTGATCCCAAAAAAATAACAAAATACACGTATAAAGACATCACAAGACTATTAGCTGATGAGGGAATAATCCGAAATCGCCTCAAAATCAAATCCGCAATTAACAATGCGCAAAAATTTCTAGACATTCAAGCAGAGTTTGGCAGCTTTGATAAATTCATCTGGGGATTTGTTGGGGGAAAGCAGATCAAAAATAATTTTGCAAAACACTCTGACATTCCGGCATCAACTGTATTGTCCGACCAAATAAGCAAGGATCTCAAAAAGCGTGGCTTTAGCTTTGTTGGTACAACAATCATCTATGCGTATTTGCAGGCAGTAGGAATAGTAAACGATCACACAAAAAACTGCTTTAGACACTAGACGAATTTTTACTGTATTTTTAAACCGATACCAAAAACGAAAACAGTCATTCGATGGTCAATATTTATAGCAGTTCGATGGGGATATTGGCATGGCAATTAAGACTGGACAAGATTACATCAATAGTCTTAAGGGCAGAAAACTTACTGTCTATCTTTTTGGAGAGCAAGTGCAAGACCCAGTCGAGCACCCAATGATCCGACCTTCAATTAACGCAGTTGCAGAAACATACGATCTTGCTGTACGTGAAGAAGAGCTGGCGTCCCCAATGTCCAAAATATCTGGAAAGCGAGTGAACAGATTCTTGCACATTGCAGAATCTGCAAATGACTTGGTTTTGCAAAACAAGATGCAAAGAAAGCTTGGACAGCTTACCGGAACATGCTTTCAGCGATGCGTAGGAATGGATGCACTAAACTCGCTGCATTCCACTACATTTGAGATAGATGAGAAATATCATACCAATTATCACAAGAGATTATTAGAATTTATCAAAAAAATGCAGGAAGGCAACCTCGTAATCGGAGGCGCAATGACTGATGTTAAGGGTGATAGAAGCAAGGCTCCATCTGAGCAGGCAGATCCGGACTTGTTTGTACATATTACCAGGAGAACTCCCGAAGGAGTCTATGTGAGTGGCGCAAAGGCACACCAGACTGGTGTTATCAATTCTCACTGGATGATAATAATGCCAACAATACGCCTAACAGAAAAGGACAAGGATTGGGGAATTGTTGGCGCAATACCCGTTGATGCACCGGGAATCACATACATCTATGGAAGACAATCATGTGATACCAGAAGCATGGAGGAAGGCGACATTGACGCAGGCAACTCTCAATTTGCTGGCCAAGAGGCGTTAGTAATACTGGATAACGTATTCATTCCAAATGATCTGATCTTCATGAATGGCGAAGTAGAATATGCTGCAATGCTTGTAGAGCGATTCACTTGCTATCACAGACGTAGCTATGTCTGCAAGACTGGTCTTGGAGACGTGCTAATTGGCGCAGCAGCTGCAATTTCTGACTATAATGGTATTCCAGATGTATCGCACATTAGAGACAAGCTAGTCGAGATGACACACCTAAACGAGTCAATCTTTGCCGCAGGAATATCATCGTCATATCAGGCACAAGAGATGAAATCCGGCGTATGGCTAAATGATGACATGCTTGCCAATGTCTGCAAACACAACGTCACTAGGTTCCCATATGAAATATCAAGACTAGCACAAGATATCGCAGGAGGCCTAGTTGTGACCTTGCCTTCTGAAAAAGACTTTAGACACCCAACAACTGGACCGCTGCTCAAAAAATACTTGGCAGGAAGAAAGGGAACAGATGTTGAAAATCGCATGAGAATTCTAAGACTTATTGAAAACATGACCTTGGGCAGAAATGCAGTTGGCTATCTCACAGAGTCAATGCATGGTGCAGGCTCTCCGCAGGCACAGAGAATCCAGATAGCAAGACAAATGCAGCTGGGCTACAAGAAAAGTCTGGCAAAGAATCTGGCAAATGTAAAGGAAGATCTAGAAGAGACCAAAGAAAACTCGGACTATTTCAAGCGAGTATTCAAAATCACAAAATAATTCAAAATCTCTTGCAGAGATTGTGAGTATCATTAATTAATTATGAAGTATTTTTGATTCTTAGATGGCACGTCGTGCTGGAATAATTGTTCTTGGTTTAATGACTGCTCTGCTTTTCTCTGTATTTGCAATTCCTGTCAAGGCAGTCCAGACAAATGACGATTCGCACATTCATTTTGTATCATCAGAATCTCCAAGGATGCAGTTTCTAAAGTCTGGCTCTATTAACATGGTTTCATGTCCTGACGGACTGAATCTTGTGATGAAAAAGAGTACTGGCGCGCCTGCATGCGTTAGGCCACAAACTCTGACTATGCTAATAGAACGTGGATGGGCACTGCATGTCTTGCCAGATTATTCCAATACTGACACTAATTCTGAGCTATTCGAGGGAAGTCTAGGGGATTTACAAGTAGAATCAAATGACGTAAACTATTTTGAAGAATATGCTGGATATTTGGCAGCACCTGCAAATCAAGACAAGGACTATCCTGGAATAATCATTATTCATGAATGGTGGGGCCTAAATGACAACATCAAGCAGACTGCAGAAAATCTGGCATCACATGGATATGTCGTTCTTGCAGTTGATCTTTATGGCAAGCCAGCCGCAACAGTAACAGATGAGGCAAGGCAGCTTATGTCATCCTATGATCAGCAAAAAGGAATCGCTAACATGATTGGCGCAAAAAAATACCTGGAGGAAAATTATAATGTTGAGAAATTTGCCTCTATTGGTTGGTGCTTTGGCGGCGCACAGTCGCTTAATTTGGCGCTAAACGATGACATGGATGCAACCGTGATATACTATGGAAGGCTAGTCACAGACAAGGAACAACTATCTGTAATAAGCTGGCCAGTGCTTGGAATATTTGCAGGCCTTGACCAGGGAATCCCAGTCGAGTCTGTCAATGAATTTGAGCAAGCACTGGATGAGCTTGGCATACCAAATGAAATTCATGTATATCCAAATGTTGACCATGCCTTTGCAAATCCGTCAGGACAGCGATATGCGCCAGAGGAAACAAAGGATGCTTGGGAAAAGACACTTTCATTTTTGGATTCTAGCCTGAAATAGCCATCAAAGCAAATCTCTCAAATTTGCTTTTTGTATGATCAAAACAAGTTGTAGTGTCTTGCAAGAGACACACTAGTTGCTGGCTTTGTAATGTCTGGTTTGTCGTCAATTTTTACCTGATATGTCTCCGGGTCGATTTCAATTTTTGGCGCGGTTCTAAAAAATACTGATCTGATGTGTGGCTGTTCGTTTTTTACCGGAAGACTCGGGACTGGTTGTCAGATTTGTGGCAAACTCTTCTGAGGACATTAAAGCTGTCATACGTGATTGCGTCAGAATAGTGCGAAAACATATTTTGAATTCTACGTTTGATGAGCTGAGAAAAGCCTAGTCTTTTGTGTCTGTTTTATCTTTGGTATCGTCTAGCTTGACAGTGTCATTATATGCAACATCATCCTGCTTTACAAATTCTTCCTTTGGCGGAAGAGGATCCTTTGCTGGGTCTGTCTCAAACTTTGGCTCTTTTTTTGATTTCTGAGAATACTGCTTTACGACCATTATTCCGACAATGACTGCAATTATGATATAGTTGATTGGCGGGGCAAGAATTCTTGTGACATAGCCAATTTGCGGCACGACATAGAAGACTTTGCCGATGTACTCTTCTTCTGTGATTGGATAGTCGGTTCCTGGAATAGAGATTGGGTTTGCGTCTCCCTTGGTTCGTATTGTTTTGGATTCCAGTCTATCATCTAGTATTGTTTCAACTCTGTGTACGATTACTCGGTCGTGTCCGTTTGGTCTATTGAATACAATAATGTCGCCTACCTGGATGTTCTCAAAGGGTTCGTTTCCGTTTACCACTAGAACATCATAGACTTGCAAAACAGGAACCATGCTTCCGCTGGACACTACATAGAATGGGTTTTGTGTCCCAAAGACTACCTGCAGGCCTATCCAGATTGCGGCAACTCCGACTGCTACTATTATGACATCCTTGATGATGCTCTTTGTCTTTGTCATGTTACAGCTTGGTTCCGCAGCTCTCACAGAATTTGGAGCCAGGCTTGTTCTCAAAGCCGCACTTGCATTTTAGTATGCTTGATTCAGAGCCATCTCCGAGGAGGATGATTTCGCCTATTTTTTTGATTTTGGACCACTCGATAGTTTGATCAGAGCCGTCGTTTTTGCTGATGTTTAGAACAACTTGATGTGATGAGTTAATTCCCACCTGTTTTGCAACTCCAACCTTTTTTGCGTTGGAATCGTACACGAACATGCCGGTAATTGAGCTAAATGAGTCTGTTGATTGGGGTGTAACTGGCTCTGTAGTTATTGACGAAGAAACTTTTGGAACTTCAACACTTGGTGCAACTGGTTGCTCAAAGCTTACTGTTGTAGTTGGCTGTTCTGTTATTGGCTTTGCAAGGCCTACTTCGCCCATCTTTTGGAATTCTCTGTATTCTGCAATTGTGCTGCCGCAAGTAGTGCATATGTATTGGCCGCGTTCTTTGAGGAAGAGGTTTTGCGCCACTTCTTCATTTGGATTCTCATATTCTATTTTTGGGCCACCCTCGTAATCCTTTTCACAGGTATTGCAGAAATATTTTGAAATTAGTTGAACATCCAGTCTTCCAATCGGTGCTAAAAACAAGTCAGGGCCGCCAAGGTTTCCCTTTCTTTGCTGATCGTCAGTTACTTGAGCCATGATGAATCCGCCTGATCCCCGTAGTTTTTTTAGGCGAAGCTCAGAGCTCATAATTCCAAGTCGAGGCCAGATCCAATTAAAGTATATGCTGTTTGATTGGAATTCGACCTCAAGATTTTTAGGTCTCTTAGAATGGAGCAATTTTGATTAAAATGGGACTAGATCACGTTTCAAACGCCAAAGATTGGCAGACCAAGGTAGTAGACTCTACCAAGCCTGTTTTTGTGGACTTTTGGGCTGAATGGTGCGGGCCATGCAGAATGGTAGGACCTGTAGTCGAAGAGCTAGCAAAGGACTATGCAGGCAAAGTCGAGTTTGTCAAGGTAAACGTAGATGAGGCCAATGAACTAGCAGCAAAATACAACATCTTTTCAATTCCGACACTAATGTTGCTAAACAAGGGCCAAGTCGTAGCACAGCAAGTAGGCGCTGCATCAAAGGAATCTTACAAAAACATGATAGAGCGCGCGCTGGCAAACGCCTAAACTCTTTTTTGTGATCCCAAGTAATTAATACCAGTTTTGATGGGTTTTTGACATGTCGCTAGGCGAAGTAGACACACTGAATCTTTTGGCGGAAAAACTAGACAATCTGTTCAAGGATTCTCAAGGATATTACGAGTCATTTTTGGATGCAAACACAATGTACAAGCAGGGCAAAATGTCTGACAAGGAATTCTTTGAAAAACTAGGTGACTATACCGTTGCATATTCAGCATTGGAATTTTTAGCAGTCAAGGTAATCTTTGAGCTCAAAAAAGCACTGGACAGGGCAGGAGCAGGTGGCCTTGGCGGAACCCAGTCACCTGGTTTGATGCCGGGAATGGGTGCACCGGGAATGGGAATGCCGGGACGAGTCCCAGTAATGCCTGCACAAACACCTGGAAGGCCGCCATCTGTTGTGTCTGCCCAGCAAGCGTTTTCTGCGCCAGGAACACTGCCATCTCCGGATCCATCATTGATGCCAAGATCATCTGGACAATCTTTAGGTTCTGGATGCAAGTCTTGCGGTGCTGATCTAAGAGCAGGAGCCAAGTTCTGCACAAAATGCGGAACCAAGGTTTAAGAAAAAATTAAAAAATTATTTTTGCCACATTTTCTGCCAAGTCTTTGCAAAGCTGTCCATGAGCTCGCCGTATGCCTTTAGCTGTTCCATGCCTGTCTCTGATGTGACGTTTTTCCAGTTTTTGTCAAACTGCTTGAATGCCTCTAGTGCCGCATCATTCATTGTCTTTTGCCAGTTTTTGTGAAATTCTTTGAGGGTTTTTTCACTGGACTCGTTTGCTGCTTTTAGCATTACCTCGTTGTATTTTGCCTGGACATCGGAGCTTGTCTTTTGCAGGGTCTCTAGGTTTTGCGCCCATTTTTTGAGCAGATTAGAGTATTCATTCCATAATGCATCCCAGCTTTTTATCTTGGATGCTTGCGCCTTTTTCTTTGCCATGATACTATAGAATAATGATTTGAGATAAAGATTGTCTAATCCTGGGTTGCGCCGCACTCTGTACAGAACTTGGCGGATGCGGAAATCTTAGAGCCGCACTCTGAGCAAAATTTGGCATCGCCAGAGATTTTGTTTACATTGCCGTATGTGCCTGTGATTCTCACGGCACCCGTTGGCTCGTAGTGTTCATCGTCAATTATCTCGACTGGTGCAAAGTCTTTTTCCTCAACATAGGCCATAATCCTTGGAATGGTGTTGTCCTTGTCCTTTGGGTCTGGAATAATGTCGCCTAGCCAAAATGCATATCGCATCAATGTCAGCTCTGGTGTGGAAAATGCCAGAGTATGTGCAGACATGTAGTCTTGTGCCGACTGCTTGCCGTTGAAGACCTTCATGAAATCAATTTTCCTTGTAGACCTATAATGTTTACTGGATAAAACTTAGGCCTTTTGACTAGATTTTCTTTAGGGCTAGGCTGATATTTCTCTGTAGTTTCGGATTTGTAATATCTGGAATTATGTTTTCATAATTTAGTTCTCTATTTGGTATTGCATTAGCTATTGCCTTGGAAGTAAGATATAGTATTTCTTCGGTTATTTTTTTGATTTTCCTATCCAAAATAACGCGCATCAAATATGGGAAGACAATGGCATTGTTTACCTTGTTTTTGTGCATGTAGCTGCCCGTTGCTATGATTTTAGCTCCTGCTCTTTTTGCAGCCTTTGGCTCTATTTCTGGCTCTGGGTTTGTCAAGGCAAACACAATTGGGTCTTTGTTCATTTGCAGAATCATCTTCTCGGAAAGAATTCCGCTCATTCCGGAGACTCCTATGAATACGTCTGCGTCTTTTAGCACCTGTTCCAGTGTGCCTTTTTGTAATTTTGGATTGGAAATCTTGGCAATCTCGTTTTTGTAGTTATTCATGTTTTGTTTTCGGTCTTTGTATATTGCACCGGATGAATCTGTAACTATGAGATTTCTGCACCCTGCAAAGCTTAGCAGCTTGCAAATTCCATAGCCTGCAGATCCTGCGCCGGCAATGACTATTTTTGCGGATTTTATTGTTTTTTTGAGAATCTTGAGTGAGTTTAACAATGCCGCAAGTACTACAACTGCTGTTCCGTGCCTGTCATCATGAAATACGGGAATTGGTATCTTTCTCTCTATCTCTTCTGATATCTCTAATACCTTTGGAGACTCGATATCCTCAAGATTTATTGCTCCAAATGCCGGCTCGATTGCCTTTATTATATCAATTATTTCCTGTTTTTTTGTAGTGTTGAGGCAAATTGGAAACGCATCTATTTTGCCAAATTTTTTGTACAAGACTGCCTTTCCCTCCATTACTGGCATGGCTGCATATGGACCAATATTGCCAAGGCCTAGGATTCTTGTGCCATCAGTTACTATGGCGACATTGTTTGGTTTGGATGTAAGAGAATATTTCTGGTTTGGTTCTGCATGGATTTTTTTGCATACTGCAGCTACTCCAGGTGTGTAGATCAGCTGTATATCTTGCGGTCTTAGCTTTATTTTGCTCTCAATTGTAATTTTGCCCCTTAGCTTTTTGTGTAGCCTTATTGCGTCATTTGCCTGCTTGTTTGACATTCCTCATAGAGTGATCCCGTTCTTCATATTCTTTACATGCGTAATGATCTGGTTG
>CAYYBJ010000049.1:0-8260 GCA_964470325.1 uncultured Candidatus Nitrosotenuis sp.
AGCGGGTCTGGTGGGATTCGAACCCACGACATAAGGATGTCTCCAAATTTTTAAGAGTCCTTCGCTCTACCTGGCTGAGCCACAGACCCCCACTGAGCAAAAAACAATACTACGGTTATTTAATTGAGATGAAAAATTTAGTTTGAAGCTTTTGCTTCGATTTCGTTGTATTTGTCCAGAATTGCAGTCAAAACAGTCGAGACTGGGATGTTGTTCATTTTTTTCTTTTCCGCTAGCAGTTTTTGGTATGCATCCAGTGTGATGTATACTGGTATAGAGCCGTTTCCTTCTAATAGTCCTCGAACCTTGAATAGAGCGCTTTCCATTCCTTTTTCGGCAGTTTTTGCAAACTTGACCTTGTTTAGAATTCCGCCCAATGGACCAAACGGCATCTCATAGTTTACCGTCATGGTAACAGTCGTTAGTCGCTCTGTCTTTGGTGTAAATTCTGTGGTAATGTCCCATTTTTTGAATGGTCCTGAGGTCATTTTTGCAGAGATTTTTCGTTCTTTGACAAATTCTGTCGTCTCACAGTCCCATTCCAATCTTTTTCCGCCAAAGTCGCCGACGATTCTAAATGTTGTTCCAACACCCATTCCGTCCTTGATATCCATTGGAATGACTGTCATTCCTACACCCTTGTCAGACATTTGATCAGAGACGTGCTCTGGTCTTGCAAAGTACGTAAAAACGGTGTCAACTGGAGCTTTGATATCGATTGATTTTCTAACTGTAGTCAACGTTGGGCCTTTTTCAAAGTCTGCATTTAAAGCTTTTGTCATTTTTCGAATAAATTCGACTTGCATTATATTGATCGCAGCGATCAGAAAAAGAATGTACTTGGTCGCATTTTTTGCACTTGTGATCCTAGTGTTATTTCCAACATACAATGCACATGGCCATGCGTTGTTCAATTCCGCCGAGTCCACAATAGGGAATAATCGAGTCCAGATAGCAACAGACCCCGAATTCCCAAGCGCAGGCCAAAAGGCAAAGATTCTCATGCATGTCACAGACCTTGAACTAAACGACGTCAAGCAGTTTGTGGTGGGGATTAGGATTTTCTATGATGATGTCCAAGTAGATGGAATCCCTCCACAGACAATAGAGGGAGGATATTGGGACTTTGAGTATATTTTTGACAGGCCGGGCAATCACGTATTTCGAGTAGACCTGTACGGAGACGACGGCAAGGCAATCACCCACACATTTAACATGAGCACACAAAGTCCCTTTGGCTATATTTTCATCTATGTAATAGCGTCTGGCGCAATAGGCGCTGCAGTGATTTTTAGCTATATCTACTTGCCAAAGAGACTAAAGAGGCGCTAGGCCTTTGCAATTACTGTCTGTCTTGCCATCCTAAATGCAAACAATACAGTAAGCAAAGTCATTGCAAAAAGCAAGATCCCTATACCAAGATGCACTGCAACTAGGATTGCATGCAGTTTTGCCTCTATTACCAGTGCACCAAGTGTGATCTGCATTATGACAAATATGGACGCAAGCGTAGATGTGACTTTGATCTTTCCATCAGATCTTTTGTTTAGCCACACACCAACTGTGGTTGCAATAATGAGACTGCCGGTGGTTGCTGCAATGAATCGATGAACCCATTCAATGAAAAATTCCTCATCAGGCAATATTCCGTTTGGACATAGAGGCCAGTCAGGGCATGACAGCCCAAGGCCGGACGCAGACACATATCCACCAATAAACATCAGCGAATACAAGACTATCAGAGATGCTAGTGCTAGGTATTGAAGACGCAAAATTATTCGACTGTAAAGGTGCCTTTCATTCCAAGTGCCGCATGGCCTGGAACTGTACAAATATAGTTGTATGATCCTGGGGCGCCAGCGGTAAATGTTACCTCTTTTGCCTCTTTAGGTTTGATTGGGTTGTTCATAGAGCCAATTGCAGAATTAAACACAATGCTGTTTACGTCATCTGGATTTGTTACAACACCAAACGAATGGAATGAGATTCCGTTGTTTGTCGATTTTATGGTAACTGTATCACCGGATTTGATCGTGATTTCTGGATTGTGGCCTTCCTCTCCCGGTAGTGCATTAAATGCCAATTGCTTAAAGTCAGATGATTCTACGAAATTCAGTTCAAATGTGTGGCTTATTCCAGTTGGGGCTGCTGCCTTTGGGGCCTCACCCTTTGGTCCGACTATGATTTCTCCAACCATTCCCATCTCTCTGTGTCCAGGTACTGTACAGATATAGTAGAACGTGCCCTCACTTGTCGGTATAAACGATGATGAACCGCTTTGGCCAGGCTTTAGTGGATTGTTCATGCTTGCTACCTCAGTTCCACTCAGAATGTCCCCAAATCCTTCTTTTGCAGGGGTGACTCCAAAGGCATGGAAAGATATGCCTTTGTTTGTTACTGTGAATTCAATCTTGTCTCCAATGCTTGCCTGAATTGTCGGGTTGTTTCCTTCTTCCCCAGGTAATGCATTAAATGCCAATTGCTTAAAGTCAGATGATTCGACAAAGTTTAGTGAGATGGGGATCGTTTTGCCAGATGCAACTGCAGGTCCAGTAGTATGATCACCTATTGCTTCTTGGTTTCCTGGAGGCATTGATATCCAGTAATCCCAAAATCCAAAGAACAAGACTCCTCCTGCAATGCATACACCGCACATGATTGCCATCATTTTTGCGGTTCTTGCAGGAGTAGTTCTATAGATTGGTGTTTCGTGTGACATTGTATACTCCTAGTGGTGTGGCGTCTTTGCCTGGTGTGGGAAATAGTATTTGCCGCCAAGGCCCCATGGATCGTCCATATTTGCTTCCTTGCCGCGGGCGGAACTGTAAATCATGTTGAATATCCAAAGTGCCATGCTGACACCAATTATCATTGCACCAATAGACGCAATCTGGTTCATTACTATGATTTCTGGTTGTGGAACATAATCAAAGACCCTTCTTGGCATTCCATATAGTCCAAGGACATGCTGTGTGAAGAAGACCATTACGGTTCCTGCCATTGACATTATAAAGTGAACCTTGCCCATTGTCTCATTGTACATTCTTCCAGTGATGTATGGGAACATGTAGTAGAGGAATCCAATAGAGCCAAATGCAATTGTGCCCATCACAAAGAGGTGGAAATGTCCTACTACCCAGTACGAGTCATGTGTGATAAAGTCAAACGGCATTGCAGCATTTGCAACTCCGCCTGCTCCTGCCGAGAAGAATAGTGCAATACCGCCTACTGCCCACATCATCGGTGTTGCAAAGCGAATTCTTGCACCCCACATTGTGGCTATAAAGTTGAATACGTGCATTGCAGATGCTGGGACTGCGGCCAGTGTTCCTACCATAAAGACGGTTTTTTCTGTAAATGACATGCCGGTTGCATACATGTGGTGAGCCCACGATGAAAATCCAACAATCGATAGCATCACAAACGCAAAGATTCCAGAGCCCTGACTAAAGATTGGCCGTCTTGAGAATCTCGGTATGATTTCATACATCATTCCGATTGCAGGAATTACCAGAACATAGACTTCAGGATGAAACGTAAACCAGAAGAGGTGTTGATACGCAATCGGGTCTCCTCCTTTTGCAGGATCAAAGAATCCAGAAACGCCCAGTCTGTCGGTTAGCAACATTACAAGTGCAGCTGCAAATGTAGGAACCGCCACTAGGATAATTAATGATGAGCTCAAAAATGACCAGGCAAGCAACGGTACCTTGCTTAGTGGCAAGTCAGGGTGCTTGCATTTTAGTATAGTGACTATGAAATTAATTGCGCCCAAAACCGAGGATACGCCCAAGATTTTCTGGGCAAAAATCCACATGTCTGCTGCAGGTCCTGGTGCACGAATTGCTGAATATGGTGGTGTTGCATACCAAGTAAAGTCTGCAAAGCCTAGCCAGATTAGTGCGCCTGCTGGCGGAATCATCCAGAACGCAACGGCATTCAGCTTTGGATATGCCATGTCTTTGTATCTAACCATTATAGGAACAAAATAGTTGCCAACTGCAGATGCAAATGGCAAGAGGAACAAAAAGATCAGAGTCGTTCCATGTACGGTAAACATTCGGTTAAACGTCATCGAGTCTGCAATAATCTGGCTTCCAGGCAAGAACAGTTCTGCCCTAATTCCTAGTGCGAGTGCGCCACCCAAGAAGAAAAATGACAGCGATGTGATTGTGTATAGCAATCCGACATCAGTGTGATGAGTTGAAAACATTATCTGCCAGATTGGGCGAGGCTTGGCTAGTTCTAATACCATTTAGTTTTCCACCTGACTTTGTTTTATTAAGTTATACAAATTTCATTCCTCCACGTATAGAGTTGCCCTCATGTTATAGTGTAATAGACCGCAGTATTCCCTGCATTGGATCATATACTCCCCTGCCTTGTCTGGTGCAAACCAAACAGTGTTGACTCGACCCACAATAGCATCCTGTAGTACGACATAGTCATGAATGTTAAATGCGTGGTTGACGTCTTTGGCTGTGATTTCAAATTTGTAAGGCTTGCCCTTTTTTACGTGTAGTTCACCTACCTCTTTTGTTCCGTCTGCGTGCTCAAAGGTCCAAAACCATTGCTGCCCCACTACCTTGATGACTTCGGCTTCGGCAGGAGTGTGCTCTACTAGTCGCTCGACATTCCATGCTTCGGCACCCACATAGGCCAACAATACAATTACAACACCAATGTAGATCCATTCAGGCCAGTTAGAGTGTCCGCTCATCTTACCACTCGGTTCCTTCGTATTTAGTTGGCTTTGCCTTTGGGTGAGATTCTCTGAATCGCCATACAACCCAGATCATCGTACCAGAAACCACTGCACCAACAGTAAATGCTATTGTCATCATCTTGAAAAAGAGATTCCAGATCTCTGCTTTGCGGTTAATGTATTCGCCTGCCTCTGTTGCCTCGGCAAACACTAGTTGAATCATAGGTAAAACTATCAAAACAGTCAAAATTGACATTAATACAATTGCTCTTGCCATGACCGATTACAGCTCGTGGTTTACAAATTCTATTTAAGGCTTTTGTGAATTATCAGAAAGGTCCTTGGTTGTACCGATCAGGATTCATTGCATTAATTGCAGACAGTGAAAACTTGGTTTGCTCATCTCTAACTATGGTAAGAGATGCGTTTGCTATTATGAGCTCAAAGAGCGATTGAGCATTTAGGTTCATTACATTTGAGATCATTGCCTTGATAGGATCCATGTGGGTCACAAGCAAGACATTTTTACCTGGGTGTTCCTTTCTGACATGATCCACCATACTGAGTACTCTGTTTTTGACCTGGGCAAATGTCTCCACTCCGTTTTCCTCTATTGTCGGATCGCCCTGATAAAATTTCAAAAAAACGTTTCCGTGTTTTGCAAACAGATCATCATAGGCCATGCCGGAGAACTTGCCCATTTCCAGCTCGTATAGTCGTTCATCTATTGTAGTTGATAGTCCAATATGTTGACCTACAATTTGGGCAGTCTTGTGTGCGCGCTCTATCGGACTAGCATAAATATGCGAAATGTCCAGTGACTTTAGGAATTTTCCAATATCATTTGCCTGCGCAATTCCTTTTGGCGTAAGTGGAACTCCTGAGGCGCGGCCTGCCAGAACTCGTGATGTATTATTCTGTGCTTGTCCATGACGCAAAAATATTATCAATCCCATGGATTTTTGAAATTTCAAATAAAGATAATAATAACATTGCCTGTCGCAGTATAGTTGAAGATAGGAATTATTGGAGGAACTGGCGGCATGGGAAAAGGCTTTGCATTACGCTGGTGCAAAAGGCACGACATTCTAATTGGATCAAGAGACGCACAAAGAGCATCTGATGCGGCAAAAGAATATTCAGATACAGCAAAGCAAGCATTTGGAAACATAAATGGTACAATTTCTGGCACCGACAATAATTCAGTTGCGGCCCAAAGTGACATTTTGATTTTGTCAATACCATACGAAAACATTGATTCAGTTTGTTCTGGCTTGCTAGGAACAATTAAGGACAGTTGCACTGTCATATCACCCATAGTACCAATGACAAAGACAGACGTTGGTTTTGAGTTCATACCATTAAAGGAAAACAAACCATTCTCGCACCAAATGGTGCAAAAACACATGAAAAACAAAAACAAGCTAGTCTCTGCATTTCATGTTATATCAGAAAAAAAGCTGGTCGATCCCAACTACACGCTAGACTATGACATTTTTGTCTGCGGTGATGATAAGGAATCAATCGATGTGGTAAATGGTTTGATTGGTGAAATTAGCGGCCTGCGACCAATATTTCTGGGCTCTGGCGCACTGGCATATCAGGCAGAGATTGCAACTCCACTGCTACTCAACGCCATGATCAAAAACAAGATGAAAAGCCCAGGAATCAAAATTCTCTAAATGAGTGAATTTCATCCAAGGCGCGGCAGAAACTGGTACTCTGCGATGGGCGTATTATTTCTAGTGGTAGGCGCAATAGTAATTGTGCAGAACCTCATTGTCTGGAGTCCAGAATTCGTAGTGGAATTTATGTTCAATTCCGAAATTACAAATGAAAAGGTCTCACTAGGCATGTTTGCCTTTGGGGGATTTTTGATCATATGGGGATTTAGGAAAAAATATGCGTAAAGAAGCCCTTTTAAAAAAACAGAAAATTCTGCATCTGGCCACAATAGACTCGCATGGCACGCCGCATCTAGTTCCTGTTTGGTATAAAAAAATTGGAAAAAAATTCTATATTGGTACAAACACAAAAACTACCAAGGCAAAAAATATCACAAAAAACACCAAGGTTTGCTTTTGCATAGATATAGGAGTCTGGCACCCAATTGATGGCATGATGGGAATAGGCAAGGCAAAACTAATCAAAAAACAAGACAGGGTCAAAAAAATTGCAGAGCAAATCTTGCTTCGCTATTTTAAATCATTAAAGGAAAAATCAGCAAGACAATTACTAGACCAAACAGACTGTGTAATAGAGATAACGCCTACAAAGACAGCTACTTGGCATTATTGACAGAACTTTTCTATTTCGTTTAGCGCAAAGTCAAGTGTATTGATATCAGGCAAAAACACAATTCTGAAATGGCCACTTCCATATTGTGTTCCAAAGCCCGAGCCATGTACTGTTAGTACACCTGTTTTTTGTAACAATTCCATTACAAATTCCTGATCTGTTTTGTATGGATTTTTCTCTATTTTTGGAAATGCATAAAATGCACCCTTTGGATTAGAGCATGACAATCCAGGAATAGAGTTTAGTCGCTTTACTACAAAGTCGCGCCTTTTTTTGAGCTCTGATACAAATTCGGAGACGTATCCTTGCGGTCCTCGCAATGACTCCAGTGCAGCATATTGGACTGGTAAATTAGTAGATATTCGCACGCGTGTAAGTTTTGGTAGATTTTCTCTGATTGGTGCAAGTTTTGGTGAATCATTAAATGCAATATAGCCAATTCTCCAGCCAGACATTAAATGTACTTTGGAGAATCCATTTAGCAGTATTATTGGCGAATTGCCAGAAACCTTGCCTATTCCTGTGAATTTCTCATCAAATACAATTTGGTCATAGATTTCATCGCATATGATGTACAGATCATGTTCATTTGCAATGTCTACTAGCTGTTTTAGTGATTTTTCGGAAAACACTGCACCAGTCGGGTTGTTTGGAGAAATTAGACAGATTGCAACCGTTTTTGGTGTTATTTTTGACTTGATATCATCAATGTCTGGCGTAGAGTTTTTCAGATCCACTGCAAACTCGACTGGTTTTCCGCCATGCAATCTGACATAGGATGCATATGGTGGATAATATGGTCCTGGCAAGAGAACTTCGTCACCTTCTTCTACAATAGATGACATTACCATGTCTAGTGCTTCAGATACTCCGTTTGTGACCAAAATGTCATCTGCAGAAACAAACAGTCCTTTAGCTTTTTCCTTTAGGGATATGGCTTCACGTAATTCTGGCAGTCCTTCTGATTGCGCATAATAATTGTGGCCTTCTCGTATGGACTTTATCATTGCCTCTTTGACGTTTTGTGGAGGCTGGAAACCATATTGGATTGGATCACCAATGTTCAGATATGTGATTTTTTTTCCTTGTTTCTCTACCTGACGAGCAGCAGTCACAATGTCTCTAATTGCGTATTCCACTCCTGCTACCTTTTTTGATATTTTCAAGGGCAGCTAGACAGATATTTAGCCCCGTTAAAGTGCTTTTGGACTCGTAGCACAGTCTGGATAGTGCGGGCGGCTTCGGACCGCCAGGTCG
>CAYYBJ010000050.1:0-8117 GCA_964470325.1 uncultured Candidatus Nitrosotenuis sp.
TAGTCGCCCTCTAGTGTGATGCTGACGTTTAGGCCTTTCTTGTTTGTCTCTTTGGTAGAATGCTTCAATATCACTGGCTTGTTTTTTTGAATGTCAAGCATCATTGAATATTCATGTGATGTTTGCCCATCAGTTGAGCTTGACACCACAACTGGCTTGTTTGTGGTGATTTGTCCGTACAAAATCGCCATGGTAGCGCCCAGGCCAAACATTCCTCTAGCCTGCTTGAGGCCGAATTTAGAGCCATACAGTACAGTTCCAAACGCAAAAGGAATTTGCTTTGAATCCATTCCAGGACCGTTGTCCTTTACTGTCAAAACGTATGGTTTTGGATCTGGCTTTTCTGGGTCTACTGCCTGGATTATGAGCTTGACATCAGGTAAAATCCCCCTCTGGTCGCATGCATCTAGTGCGTTTTCCACAAATTCCCTTACTGCAGTATATAGTGAACGTGTAGGATTTGAGAATCCAGCAAGGTCTCGGTTCCTGTAAAAGAACTCGCTTGGAGAGATTTGGCTAAAGGTTTCCTTAGACATCTCTATTTTCCCACAATTGCATTCTGTCTAGCTTTTGCTTTCTCTTGTTTGCTTCCAGTTTTCCATAGACAGACCCGTGTTTGCTACCAGAAGAAATTGATGATATTGCAGATACGGCTAGCTTGATCTGTATTGGCTCGCCAATGATTGAAACAGTTTTTCCATAAACGCAGATATTAGTATTAGTTAGATTTTCCATGTTTGCTCTTGCCCTACCTCCCTCTCCGATTATTCTTCCTTTTATCCTTTCAATTTGTTGTGGTGACTTTCCTGCAAAGTCTCTCAGATCCATTACATGCAAAACATAATCTTCCCTCATTAGCTTCATTGCATTTTCTGGTGAAAATCCACGGCCTATTGCGGTGACTAGCTCAACTGCCTTGAACGGCTGGATCTGATCTACTGAACCATCAGCTACAATTTCTATTTCGCCTGATTCGCTGTCTATTTCGAGTCTAACAAAGCAGATTTTTTCTATTTGCGCCTTGACTTTGCCTGATTTACCAATTAGTGCACCTACGCGGTCCACTGGAATTCGTACTAGTTTGTCAAAGCTCATGATATTATGGTGTGGAGAACATCAGTCGGATTTGTAACTGTTAGTCCTCTTTTTGCAAAAAAGTATGACACGTTTTTAATGTCTCTTTCAAGAAAGTTTTGAGCATTTGGGTGTATTGTGTCAACTGCAGACCCAAAGTCAAAGACAATTAGACCATTTTCTGTTTTGAATACATTGTACTCTGAGAGATCGCCGTGAACCAGCTTTGCTTTTTTGTACAGTTTTGCAATAAAGTCCATGATTTGGCAGTAATCGTTTTCATCTACTTCGGTCTCATGTAGAGTTGGTGCTGGAACTCCGTCTTTGCCAACAAACTCCATTGCAAGGACGTTTTTTGAGACATGAAGTGGTCTTGCCACAGGCAGATCATGCTTGATGCACTGCTTGAGGTTTTTGAATTCTTTTTGCGCCCAAAGGTACACAATGTTTCGTGTGCCCTTTTTTAGACGAGAGAATCTTGGGTCGCCCAAAATGTATGGCGCCCGTTTCTTAAAACTCGAAGTAGATGTCAAATACACCTTGAGGGCAACATCTTTTCCATCTGGATCTACTGCCCAAAAAAGAGCAGACTCTTTTCCTGCTTTCACTATGCCGTTTACGTACGAAATTATTTTAGAGTTTATCATTTCATACATGGTAAACATTGTGGTTTTATCTAGGACCTGATTGACTACTTTGTTGCTTTTGAATCCATCTTGTGGCTTGCGCCTCTTTTGTTTTGGAAAAATTTTTGCAAACTGGAAATCATAGTCTTCTATTTTGTCTATTCCAGAGAAATCGTCTTCAGACAATTCTGCACATATTAGAATTCTTTTGGTAAGTGGCCATTGTTTTTGAGCCAGTCTACCTGAGATAGTGTGAATCTCCAGGTAATGTCACCACGGTCATCCTGCTTAAAATCCCATGGTGCAATGATCACAACATCATTGTCCCTAATCCAAATTCTTCGCTTCAGAGTTCCGCGAATTCTTCCGCGTCGGATTTTCTCATCTGTGCATTTCACCAGTACTTGATCACTTCCTAAAAGTTTGATTACTCTGCCCAACATCTCTCCTTGTTGCGGCAGCTGGATGTCTTTTAGCTCACTTTCATTTAGAACTTTACGCTTTCCCAATAGTATTAGGTTGAAATTTTTGTATATAATTGTGTATATTACATTTTGAAGACAATCAAAAACGGAATACCATCTATTGTCTTGACACCCTGCTGCGAGCCAATTTTGAGCTCAACCGACATTTGAATTGTGTTTGTGCCAACCAAGTTCAGAATAGAGCAGTTCTGCATAAGGGTTTGCGCCTCTTCTTGTTCTACTAGTCTTTGGCCATAGTAGCTTTTGCTGATGTGGATTCGCAGATTACCATTTTTTATGATTTTCCCCAACAGGTCTTCGTCGCACATGTTTAGCATGTTACTGCTTTGATAGTTGGATGTCTTGATAAAAAATCGCATTATGCGTATTTACCTTTGAGTGATGATTTTGCACCGCATGCCTCGCATATCAAAAATGTGATTCGATTTTCTCGCTCTATTTTTGTGTCTGGGCTTTTACATGTTGGGCATTCAAGATAGTCCTTGACGTAAATGTTAAGCAAATTAACAAAGTCGTGCGGCTCGCGCCTTCCAACAAAGATTGCCTTGTCTCCGCTTCGCTCAGCAGGGGTTGCAAATTCTTTTGCTAGATATTGAAGTACCTTGTCTGGGTCGCGTCTCAGTCTTTTTGCAAAGTCTATGAAATTATGCAGTATGGTACGCTGGCCTTCCCACATAACATTGGGCGACGGAAGCTCAAATCTCTCGCCAGTGCCAGTTTGCTTTTCAGAAATCTTGTCCTGGATTCGCTTTAGGAGTTTTTCATAGTCTGCCTTGGTCAATACGGAATACAGACTGGCTACCTATATGAGTCTAAGTCAAAAAGAAAGAGTGGTTTAGCTTAAGCAGCGCCGATTCTAAAGACGTTAGTTCCACATTTTGGACAAACGCCCTTAACAGCGGGACGACCATTCTTTAGCTTTGTTGGTTTAGGATCTTTAATTTCCCTTTTTGCTCTGCATTTTACACAGTAAGCTTGAGCCATTGTGATTGATCTACAGTGTGCGTGTATTTAGCAAGAAACGGTAAAAATTATTTTACTATACGATGGACTAGTCTGCATTTGACAAATGGAGCAAACTGCGAATTTCGATCCATTTTGAAATTGCATCAATTATGATACAAAACCAGACAAAAATCTGAAATTTTGGCAAAAAGAGGGAGCAATTGTTGTGGATTTCAATTATATTATAGGATATAATTTTTGGATCAAGTTGAAATCAAAAAAAGGCTTTGTCATAACTGTTGGAGTTTTGGCAGCAATCACAGTAGCTAGCTTTGCAGTATGGTTCATTCCGCAAAACAACCAATCCGCAATTATAATGTCAAATCCAAAAGACGAGCTTGACGCCCTAATTGATCAGCAAAAGGCAATTGCAGAATCAGACGCAATTGAATTTGATAAAATGTTGGCAGGCCAAATTACACCAGATAACTATATTGCAATTGCTGAGATTTCATCATCACAAATTCGCTCCATGATAATTACCATAACAGAGCCAGATGTTCCTAGTGAGTGGCATCAAAGTTATGCACATCTTGGTGACTCGCTTCGTGCATACAACACATACCTGCGAGAAACAACAGTCATTGCAGACAAGCTGAAGGCACACCCAAGCACAGATGTCACAGAAGACAAGACAAAACTAGAACAACACCTAACCCAGGCACAAGACTCACTTGATGCGTCAAACAATGCCCGTCCAACCTAGGCGAGCCTAGATTCCTATTTGTAATATTTTGAATGGTTGGAAATCGTTAATAGGCAATTTTGCAAGGTATAGTGGTATTGTCCCTAGACTCTAAAATAGAAAAGAAACTGGATACACCGCTAACAAGCAGGCTTTTAGTGATTTGTGTAGACAGGGACAATGATGTTGGCGACAAAGCAGGTGTTCTAACTCCAGTTGTTGGAAGAAACGCATGCATCGAAGCTGCACAAAAGCTAGCACTTCAAGACCCAGAAGACGCCGATGCAAATTCGATATTTTATGCAATCAAGACATATGAGGATCTAATCAGCAAGGGCTACCAAACAGAAGTAATCATAGTTGCAGGTGTTGGGGATAGAGGAGTGCAGGCAGACGAAAAAATCATACGCGAAGTCAAGTCGGTTTTGTCTAGCTTTTCAGCAAACGGTGCAGTAATAGTATCAGATGGAGAAGACGACGAAAGTGTCATTCCCATAATACAAAACGTAGTGCCAATTGTTTCCGTTCAGAGATGCGTTATGCGAGTAAGCAGAAGTGTCGAGTATTCCTATGCAGTCTTTGGAAAATATCTAAAGATGATCATATATGATTCAAAATATTCAAAGTTCTTTTTGGGATTACCTGGAATTCTATTATTGATTGGAGGTATTGGCACCATATCCGGATATACACAAGAGATCTTTGCAGTGCTCGTTAGCATTTTGGGCGGTGCATTTTTGATTCGCGCCTTTGATGTGGACAGGGCCTGGGCTAGCTGGGCAAAACCCACACCTGCAGGCTTGGTTCGAATGTTCACAGTTGTAACTGGTGTGATAATATCACTGGCATCAATATTGTCTGGGTTTTCTGCAATTCACACAAATATTTTGGACCCCCAAGTCTTGGGTTCCGGTGTTCCTAACATCTTTGCAGACAGAGTAACACTGGGCCAGTTCATATCTGGCGCTTTGCCATTTTTGTGGATGGGCCTAGGTGCAATCTTTGCAGGAATTCTAATCAGCAACTGGCTAAAGGGTAGCCTCAGGCAAATCACCGACATTTTACGCATGATTGTGCTGGTTTCACTATACCCAACAGTATACCAGTTTACAAATCTGCTAGTAAACGATGAGAGCTCCATTACTCTGATTCCACCATTTCTTGTAGGCCTTGTGATAACACTGATATCTGCTACCTTCTTATTCCGAAAATACAGGAAAAAGAAGGGAGGAGAAGTCTTATCGGAATAGAAAAAGCAAAACCATTTCTCTCCTATTTTTACAAATTATACACTAGGCGACTAGAAAATGAGATCAAGCGTGGTACTATCCCAAACCACATTGCAGTAATACTAGATGGAAATAGAAGATGGGCAAAAAAAGCACTGACTTTCTCAAAGGACGGTCACTTTAAGGGTGCAGATGCAGTTGAGAATTTTTTGGATTGGTGCGAAGAATTAGACATCAAAATCATCACGCTCTATGTTCTATCCACTGAGAATCTGGACAGAAGGGACAATGAGCTGGAATATCTATACGAGCTGATAAGACAAAGGCTGGAAAAGCTATACGTGGATCCGCGAATCCACAAAAACAAAATGCGCGTCAAGGCAATGGGAAGAACCGAACTATTGCCAGATTCCATTAATGACGTCCTAAAGAGACTAGATGAGGCCACTAAAGGATACGGCAATCACTATCTGAATATTGCAATTGCATATGGCGGGCAAAATGAGCTAGTCGATGCGGTCAAAAAAATTGCCGCGCGAATCAAGGGTGGAAGCATTGGAGTTGAGGATATCAACAAAGACGTAATAGAGGCAAACCTGTATACTGCGCACTTGCCCCAACAATCTCCTGATTTGATATTACGTACATCTGGCGAGCAGAGAATGAGCGGGTTTTTGCTATGGCAGGGAGCATATAGTGAGCTGATTTTCATGGATGTTTTGTGGCCTGAATTTCGAAAGATTGATCTGCTTCGGGCAATTAGGACGTTTCAGAAAAGAAGCAGGAGAATTGGAAAATAATGCAAGAAACATCAGAGAGATCAGCGGGAATTGTTTTGTTTAGAGAAGACGCAGGAAAAAAATTGTTTTTGCTTTTACACTATCCGTCAGGCCACTGGGACTTTGTCAAGGGCAGAATAGAAAAGGGAGAGCAGGAAAAAGAGGCGGCAATTCGAGAGGCAAGAGAGGAAACTGGAATTACTGATGTAGAGTTTATCGACGGATTTGAGGAAAAAATCCACTACACATACCAGTATGATGGCAGGATAGTCAAAAAAGAAGTCGTCTTTTTCTTGGGAAAAACAAAGACAAGCGATGTTACAATCTCTTATGAGCACTTGGATCATGTTTGGCTAGAATATGATCTGGCACATACAAAGACAACATATCAAAACGCCAAGAATTTATTGCAAAAATCTAGAGCACTAGTTTTTGCAAGCTAGGTCTGCCATTTCTTGTGCAGTTTGCCTAGGATTTTTTGAATTTAGAATTGTTCTACCAACAATCAGATAGTCAGAGCCGGCAGAAACAGTACTGGAAATATCTCCACCCTGTGTGCCAATTCCCGGTGAGAAGACATTGAGCTTGCCCTTGCTCTGCTTTTTGCAGTACTGGATTATACTTGGAAATGTGGCGCCAACAATGATTCCGTCTGCAGACATCTTTGTTGCCCATTCTAGGAACAATTTGTAGAGTTGGGTGCTCTTTGAGCCTAGTTTTACACCTAGCTCGTATGTTACCTTGGCTTCAGGGGAGCTCATATGACACAGTGAGATTACGCCCTTTTTGTTTCTGTGAGATACCTCAATTAATTTTTGGAGGTTTCTTGGGCCCATCATTGGGTTTGCTATAATACAATCAAAGCCCAAATTCCAAAGTGCTTGAGCAGATATAAGATTTGTGTTGCCAATGTCGTTTAGCTTGATATCGGCAATTACTTCTAGTCCGTGTGCATGTGCTGTTTTGATGATGTTTTTGATCTGTTTTTCTCCCAGTGGCAATAAAATATGGAAATTAAATTTGATTGCACAAAGATAGTCAGATAGTGTCTTGATGTTGCGCATAGTTCTTGACTCTAGGTTTTTTTGATCGTCATAGTCATTTGCCAAAATAAGTGGGCTGTTTTGCCGAGCTGATCTTTTGATCCGCTCTGAAAAATTATTCATAATGGATTAGTGGGTGTGTTTCGACTAGCTTTATTATTTTGATGTATGAATATCCGTGTTCGTTTAGGTTGTCTGTAAAGACAGGAGCATTGCCATTGAACATTGAATATTTCAAAAAGGGTTGCGTTGGCTCGGAATCAATTGTAACATGGCAGAAGTATGATGGGCCGTCCTCGTTGAAATTCATGAAGACACCAATTAGCCACTTGTCCCCTCGCGGAAATGAAAACAACGGGAATGGTGCTTCTTCATAACCATGGCTTATTTTTGCAAGGCTTGCCAGGTCTTCTAGCTCGATTAGCTCGTATTTTTCTAGTTGTTCGTCCGAATGCTGTCGCAGAGATGGCGGAAGCTCTTTAATCTTTACAATTGGAGAGTAGAGTTTTGTTGGCTCAGATACCGCATCTACTATGGATGTTTCTTCCTTGCCATTTTTGAAGCCATATGCTAAGTAATGGCCATTTTTGTCCAGAGGCACATAGTATATGATTGGTCGCTCTTTGAGCAGGTCCATTTGTATAGCAAGAATCTTTTTGCCGTCATACTCGTGCATAAAGGATACGCGTGGGACTCGCTCTAGTGCAGAAACTAGGCGTGAGAATTCTAATTGTGAGGCTAGTTGAATATATTTAGGAGATTTTGGTTTTTCCACGAATGCGATAGATCGACTGGCAAAATAAAGTTTAGCAAAAATAATTCAAACAATTATTCTCGAAGATCAATGATGTCACTCACACCTGGCCCCGTGCCGATGAGCGTGACTGCCACGTCTGTCTTGTCTTCTATGTTAGTGATGAATTTTCTTGCAGCCTCGCTTAGATCTTCAAATGAATTTTTGTGCGCACATTCTGGGAATAATACATCTAGTTTTGTTAGAGCAATCTGCGTTGCGCTGTTTAGCATTACTGCACGCCTAGCAAGCATAAAATTAAATTCAGCTGCGCGTCTCTGCCTGCCTGTGACTGTGCCTACTTCGGACCAGCCACGTCTGGCAACCTCATCCATTGGAAGCTCGCCATCAAGTGTGCCTGTGCCTACGCGTGTCACATACGACTTGAATACAACCAT
>CAYYBJ010000051.1:0-7935 GCA_964470325.1 uncultured Candidatus Nitrosotenuis sp.
CATGAGTTGTTCCTTATTCCCTTGATGAATATCATTAATCCTAATGACAATGGTATCATGATTATGGCATCTGATACTGGATAGCTTAGTGTAGTTGCAAGACCCAAAGACTCTTCTTCTGCACCAAGCTGAACTGCAACCAGGACTGCTGGAATTAGAAATATGACTGCGATTACGACTGATAATAACGCAATATTTTTGTTGATGATTTTTTGAAATTGTCTGAAGTTTTTCCAGAAAAATACAAACAGTCCTCCGTATCCTGCAATCCAGAAAACATCTGCAATGCTTGGAAATGCGTCTATTCCAAGATACGCTTCATCTACAAACGAATAAACTTCGGCTATAACTGATCCTGTGGCAAAAACCCCTAGCCAGACTAGTAGTTTCCTTGCTTTTGGATCTTCTGATTTAATTTTTGTAATGATTATTCCAGTTAGTGTTGTTGGCAAGAGAGTACTTTGGATACCGCTTGTCCAAAGTGATGATTCTTCTCCATTGTACACTCCAAGTAAAAATACAAAAACTACAATACCAGTTACACTACCAAATACGATTCCCGTCCTTTGCAATATGGTGTGATTGAGGATTTGTAAGTTAATTCCTAGTTTGCTATAATTGAACAAACATTGGATGACTTTATAGTGGAGCGCCAAGACATTTGTTGTCATGTCTATACAAGAAAAGGACGAGCTTATTCGAGTGCAAAACGAGCTAATAGGAATATTATTTGAGATAATCAAGCGATTCCAGGCAAATCATACACTTGATGACGAGTATTTTCAGATAATCTCTGGTAATCCTGGTGAGAATAGTAAAAAAAGACTGGACGAAATTTTAGAGCAACGAGAGCAAAACAGCAAGACAATATCAAAATTATTAGAAAAAATAGAGCCCTAGTCGCACCCGCAACCATCATCTGATATCATGCGGAGTTTTTTTGGCGCCTGCTCAAATCTAGACTGGACATAATGCGACATGTTTGTTATTCGTATGACTGTTGGCCTATGGGTCCAGCTTCCCTCATTGTCAAACCAGGATTCTATTTCGTCTACGTCATATCGCTGGCCGGAATTTAGGATTTTGCCAAACGTGTCCTTGATGAAAATTTCATCCTGTGGTGTTAGAGATTTTTTGTTTTTCACATTTGAGGTAATCTCATTTAATAATATAATGACCTGGTTTGTTAGCGGCACTGGTTTGTGTAGTTTGTGTACATTTTAATAATTATCGTATGATATGATACCAAATGCAATACTTTACTGCATTAAAAATGGGACAAAAGCGAGTAGCTGCGTCGCGAGAATATCTCAACACACTTGCAAACAATCGGGCAATGCCTGCACTTGCACTACAAAACTCAAAATCTGATGTCTGGGAGCCGGTAGGTGAGGAAAATCTCTATGCAATAGTGGACGAGTCCAGTGGATTTGTCCTGACAGATACATCTGGGTATATAGTTGCAATTTGCGACAGGGGGGGATTTTCAAAGGCAATAGTGCAAGGGGTAAGCAAGGAACAATGTGATCAGATGATTGCGCAGTTTGAAAAGGACAACATACCAAAGTTTGTGGGCAAGGTAATCCTGCCGGTATAGGCATTGTCAAATTTTGTGCATGGGCCATATTTTAAATTCAGAAGGGCAGGTACCATAAGAAATGGCTAGATTTTCATCCGAGGTAGAGGTCAGAGGTCACCTAATTGATTCCATGATACTGACCAAAATCTTTGATGTGATAATGGACCTTGGAGGGGAATTTGAGGTCATACAGATGACTGTTGGTAAAAAGAAAAAAGAGCCTAGCTATGCCAAGCTGCAAATTCAGGGAAAAACGCAGGATCATCTTGATAAAATTTTAGAGCAAGTATACAGAGAAGGTGCAACACCTACTGTTGACAAAAATGTTGTGCTAAAGGCAGCACCAAAAGACATGGTCATGCCAGAGGACTTCTATTCTACTACCAATAACACCACAGAGATTTTGCTTTCAGGCAAATGGATTACAGTAGAGAACATGATGATGGACAAGTGTATTGTAGTAAAAGGAAACCGGGCTAGCTGCATGCCAATCCGTGACATCAGAAAGGGTGACCTAATCGTAGTGGGTGAGACTGGCGTCAAGATAACCCCGCCGGAGAGACCGCGAGAGGGTTCTAATGTGTTTGCATTTATGGGGAGCAGTAGCTCATCAGAGAGACCAACTCAGCACATTGCAAAAAAGGTAGCCGAAGACATTTTTAAAACAAAAAAATCTGGAGGCAAAATCATTCTCGTTGGCGGTCCTGCTATAGTGCATACTGGAGCAGCTGATTCCGTTGCAGAATTGATTCGATCTGGATTCTTAGATGGGGTGCTGGCTGGTAATGCTTTGGCAGTGCATGACATTGAATACGCAACACTTGGGACATCGCTTGGAATGAATGTCCATGATGGCTCACTTGCAATCAAGGGTCATCGAAACCACATGGATACCATTAACGCTGTGTTCCGTGCCGGCTCGATTTCAGAGATGGTAAAAAAGGGAATTCTCAAGCGTGGAATAATGTATGAATGCGTCAAAAAGAAGATTCCATGCATATTGGCAGGCTCGATTCGTGATGACGGCCCACTACCTGATGTAATAACGGATACTGCAGTAGCTCAGAGAGAATACAAAAAAGTGCTCAAGGACGCAAAGATGGTGATAATGGTATCTACAATGCTACACTCTATAGCTACTGGCAACATGCTTCCAGCACACGTCAAGGTCATAGTAGTTGACATCAACCAACCGACTGTTACCAAACTGATGGATAGAGGTACATGGCAGGCATTAGGAATAGTGACTGATGTTGGTGCATTTTTGCCCTTAGTATCCCAAGAGCTACGCAAGATCAAAAAATAGTGGTCGCAAAATCCATAACGCCAAGTGCTATTCTAAAAAATCATATTGCATCTGTTAAAAGAATAGTCGATGATCTGCACAAAATAATTTTGTTTGCTGTTCCAGATGTGATAGAAAGAACACTGTCCGGATGACACGAAATTGGCTTTAGATATGCTGACAAACATTTCTATGCAATCTTTCCATTTGAAGATACGGTAAAACTCTACTTTGAATATGGTGCAAAACTTCCGATCCTGATCACATTCTAAAAGGCAACGCAAAGCAAACAAAATTTATCACATTTTCATCGCCTGCAAATGATTTCAAGCGAAAAATCCAAAGACTAGTGTTGCGGATTTTGTTTAAACCCAAATGTACTAGAGTAGACGTTGGAAATTCATTTAATCGTAAAATGAAAAATCATTTGGACTGAACTTCGTCCAATACATGCGGATTCTCAAGACCTGACAAGTCTCCTAGTGATTCGCCTAATAATTTGGCGCGCAAAAGGCGTCTCATGATTTTGCCTGTGCGTGTTTTGGGCAAATCCGATATGATGGAGACTGATTTTGGGCGTGCAAGCTTGCCTATTTTGTCGGATATGTAATCTTGGATTTCTTTTTGCATGTTCTGGACTGGTTCTTTTGGCACTACAAACACAACTATTGCTTCACCGGTAATGTCATCTGGGATGGATATTGCAGCCGAGTCTGAAATCTTTGGATGGGTGCAGACAATCTGTTCTATTTCTACCGTGCTTAGTCTGTGGCCTGAAACATTGATCACATCATCTACTCTGCCATACATGTACCACAATCCATCAGAGTCTCTTAGTACGTAATCTCCATGAAACCACCTATTTTGGTGCTGGCTCCAATATGCCTTGATGTATCTGGAATTATCACCAAGCAGTCCTCGGGTAGTTGTAGGCCACGGCTTGTTGATTACCAAAAATCCCTTTTGATTTGTCAGGGAATTTTCTTTTTCGTCTATGATGTCAAGATCAAATCCTGGAGCCGGCATTCCAACAGTGGTTGGCTTTAATTTCATTCCTGGAAATACAGATAACATCGCACCACCGATTTCTGTTCCGCCTGCCAGATTCATGATTGGGATTTTCTTGCTGCCGATTTTCTCAAATAACCACCACCAAGACTCTTCATCTATTGGTTCACCAGTGGTTGGAATTATTCTGATCTTGTCTAGATTGTGTTTTTCTCTTGGGTTGATTGCATGTTTTCTTAGTAATCGTATCGCTGTGGGTGATATACCGAATATTGTGACGCCGTATTTTTCCAACATTTCCCAAAGTCTGTTTTGGGTAGGATGATCAATTGCACCATCATAAATGACTGCGGATGCTCCAACTTCTAATAATCCGTAGACATTCCAGACTTGGCCCGTAATCCAGCCAATGTCTGCAGGCCAAAACAATATGTCGTTTGAGGTCAGATCGATTAGATATGATGCCTGATGTCCGGCATAAACTGCAAACCCTCCATGCGTGTGAATTACGCCCTTGGGCTTGCCTGTCGTGCCTGACGTATACAATATGAAAAGTGGATCCTCTGAATCCATGGAACTGGTCTGACATGTCTCTGGCTGATCTGATACTAGTTTTTTGTAGTTTAAAATGGTGTCCGAAAACTCGTACCTGTCTATTCCGCAATATGGCACAACAATTGTTTTTTGAACTTTTGTGTGGTTTAGTGCATTCCTGACTGACTCTTTTTGCGATACTGCCTTACCTTTTCTGTTAAATCCATCAGAAACAAACAAAATTTTTGCATTTGAATCATTTAATCTGACATTTAGTGCATCGGAGCTGTATCCAGAAAAAATTGTTGTTTGTATTGCACCAATTTTTGCGCATGCAAGAATAGCTACAATTGATTCTAGTATCATTGGCATGTAGATTGCGACAACATCTCCTTTTTTCATATTCAATGATAATAGTGCGTTGGCTAGCTTGTTTACTTGGGTTTGAAGTTCTGCATATGTGATCTTTGTTTCGGTATTGTCTTCGGATACAAACCAATATGCAATTTTATCTGGTGTTTTTTTGGCAAATTTTGATATGGTGGAATTTATGATATTGAGTTTGCCATCTGTAAACCATTTTGGCCATGGATAGCCTTGCGAAAAATCAGAAACAATTGTGTATTTTTTGTCCCAGATTATGCCAATGTCATCATTTACTGCATTCCAATACCAATCTACATCTGATATTGATTTTTTGTGCAGTTCTTGCAATGATGCAATGTTGTGTTTTTGCATAAAGTGAAAAATATTGGAATTTTCCGTCTGCTCTTTTGTTGGAATGAATTCAAAATCTGACATGTTAAGAGATTTCAATTCCCAGTCGTCTGGCACACACAATCATGGTTTTTCCATCATCTTCGTTTATTCCTGCAGAGGCAAATTTGGCACTCCACTTGCCTTTTGCGCTTTGAGTGTTTTCGATATAGTATTGGTGTAGGATTTTGGCTATGTTCCCCTTGATTTCGTGCCTAATTTTGTTTAGATCTGCAGTGGCTAGCCATGAGAATTCTGGTAAATTCGATATGATTCGTATTATTTCTGCCTCATCGGCATCAATCTCATGTTCCAATTTTCTTCTTGAATATGTCTAGTGTGATTGCCGGGTCTGCCTTTCCTTTTGTCTTTTGCATTACCTTGCCTACCAAATAGTTGATCGTCTGAGGGTTTTCCTTTGCTTGCTGGACTGCCGTGCTTTCCTGCAATATTATCTCATCGATGATTTTGCCAAGCTCAGATTCATCAGATATCTTTGAAAGTCCTGTACTGGATATTATGTCAGATACGGATTTGCCTGTCTTGACAATTTCTTGTAATGCATTTTTTGCTGAGCTTCTAGTTACCTTGCCGGAATTTATCATGGATATCAAATCCGAGAGGTGTTTTGGTGCAAGCTTGGACTGTTCCCGTTTTTCTCTGGTATCGACTAGGCCCATCAAATCCGTTGTAATCATGTTTGCAATTTCTTTTGCATTGGACTCATTGTGTGCTTGCTCAAACAAATCTGAATAATACTTGTCAGATGATAACACGTCTGCTACTTGTGGTGGAATGTTGTATTTTGTGACATATCTTTCCTTTTTGGAGCTGATACTTTCTGGCATGTTTTTCTTCCAGCCTTGCAGTGAGGCTTCATCCATTATCACCCAAGGTATATCGCCTTCCAGAATATATCGATAGTCTTGGTCTTCTTCTTTGGATCGGGATGATATCGTTATCTTTCGCTTATCATCCCAGTGCCGAGTCTCTTGAGCAATTTCGATTCCTCTTTCTTTGAGACTTGTCTGTCGCGTTAGCTCAAAGTGAATTGCTTTTTCTAAATCGTGAAAAGATCCAATGTTTTTGACTTCGACTCTATTTCCATCCTTAATTGATACATTTGCGTCTGCACGCATGGCTCCTTCCAGTGTCGGGTCTGAAACCCCTAGGTTTTCTAAAAGATCAGACAACATATTTAGGAAAATTCGAACCTGCCTTGGATTGTCAAAATCAGGCTCAGTTACTATCTCAACTAGTGGCGTTCCTGCACGATTGTAATCAACTAATGTGATTGCAGTTCTCTCAGAAGCCCCTTCGTAGATCAGCCTTCCTGGGTCTTCCTCTATTTGGATTCGTCTGATTCGAATCTCTTTTCCTTCGATTGAGACCCTACCCTGCTCGCCAATGCTGGTTGGACCATACAGGTTTAGCTGGGTGATTTGGAAATTTTTTGGCAAGTCTGGATAAAAGTAATTTTTTCTAAAGAATCCAAGCTTTTGCGGAGTCTTGCAGTTGAGAGCCATTGCAATCATTGTTGCCTTTTCTACTGCCTTTTTGTTCAATCTTGGTAGGGTTCCTGGCATTCCCATGCATACTGGACAAATGTTTGTGTTCGGTTCAAAGCCCCTATAGTTTGCCTTGCAGGTACAAAACAATTTGCTTTCCAATTTGGTTAGTTGGGAGTGGATCTCTAGGCCTATCATAGTGATATCTCTGGAAGTTTTATAGTGCTTTGCAATGAATATGCAGCCTGAAGCAATTGTTTTTCTTGTAATATGTTTGCATGAATTTGAACTCCTACCGGCAAGCCGTTTCTTACTTCATATGGTACGGAGATTGCTGGAACTCCTGTCAGATTTGCAGTGACTGTATTAATGTCTGCAAGATACATTGCTAGTGGGTCGTCGATTTTTTCGCCAAACTTGAATGGTAGTACTGGTACGGTTGGAGATATCAGATAATCAAATTTAGAGAATGCAGACTGGATTTGTTTTTTTAGCTTGCTTTTGACCTTTAGTGCCTTGAGGAGATATTTTCCTGCAAATCCTGCTGATGGTACAAATCCGCCTAGAATCATGCGTCTTGTTACCTCCGGTCCAAAGTTACGCCTGGCCTTTGAAATGTATGATTTGAACTCGTACCCTTCGGAATCCAACTCAAATCCATACCGTAAATTGTCATATCTGGATAGGTTACTGCCTGCTTCTGCCGTAGTCAGAACATAGTATGTGGCAACGGTATATTCTACCATGTCTAATGATACTTCGTCTATCTTGGCACCTTGTTTCTCAAATGCAGACACTGCATTTCTAAATACGGACTCTACTGTCTTGTCCAGGCCTGCACCGCTCATCTCTTTTATGATTCCTATTTTTTTGCCATCAATTCCTGCATCAATTCCTCTTAGATAGTCTTGGTTTTGGTTGTTTATGGTGGTAGGATCATACGGGTCTTTTCCTGCAATATGGTTTAGTAACAATGCAACATCTTCAACTCGTTTTCCCATTGGGCCAATCTGCTCTATACTGTTTGCATATGATACTAGGCCATATCTTGATACTAGGCCATATGTCGGCTTTAGTCCAACAATGCTACAAAAGCTTGCTGGATTTCTAACAGAGCCGCCAGTGTCAGAGCCAAGGGATAAGACTGATTCCAGGCCAGCTACTGATACTGCACTACCTCCAGATGAACCGCCAGGAACATAGTCTGTATTCCAAGGGTTTTTGCTTGGACCAAATGCAGAAAACTCAGTTGCAACACCCATTGC
>CAYYBJ010000052.1:0-7373 GCA_964470325.1 uncultured Candidatus Nitrosotenuis sp.
TCAAAAACAAAATTGTCCGTGCATATCCAGTACTCAATGAGGCAAATGGCCAGCGAGTGGCACAGGCAGAGCACACATTCATTCCCACTGCAACTGGTGCAATAGTTACTACTCTATAGTCTGCCCAAAAATCCGAGATATCTTGGTTGGAATTTTACAGGATACACATTCTGCACCATTTATGAAAAGACAGTCGCCTTCCTTGAATGGTCTCTTGTTTTCTTTGTTACAGTTTGGGCATTTTTCCACGGTATGAGCAACCAGTGGCTTTTCTTTTTTTGAGAATATCATTGTGGAACTCCTAGTGTGTTGCCAACACCAACTATCAAAACAGACTGGCCTGGCTTGGTGTTTTCTCGTATCATTGAGTGGATTTGCGATTCAACCTCGTCGGACTTTTCTGCTATTTCCTTAGTCATCAGTGTGATTGCCTCTTTGATTGATTGCTTTATCACAATAGCATAAACTGGAATGTTGTGCTTTGTTGCAATCTCTTCGATTTGGAATCTGTCCGTTCCAATTCCGCCAATTGCTGCACCAAATCCTTGTGCTATTGTTCCTGATGTTTCGCCTTCCATCTTGAGTCCGGCATCAACCATTATTATCAAGTCAGGCTTGCTCTTCTCAATAAGAATCTCTACTGCATCGCCTGGCCTGCCAACTGTTGCCGCAGGACCTTCTGCTTTGAGCAAGACTAGCTTTCTGCCCTCAAACTCTGATTCGGCATAAACTGTTTCTAGGCCAATTTGCTTTTTTTCTGATTTTAGCATCATTTTACCTACAACCATTGGGCCGATTCCATCGCCGATTGGCTGGCCTGCCTTGAGAGCAGATACTGCTCCCTTTAGCGCCTCTGCCTGCTCCATGATAAATGGAAGCATCATTTGCAGTGGTAAAATCAGTGGAAAGTTGTTTTGCTTTTTGGCAGTAAGGAAAAGATGTCGGACTATTTTATGCAGCAAGTTCAGTGAGGTGACGACTTCAAGCATGTTTTGGATTTTGCTTGCCTCCAAAGGTGAGAGGTCTTGCGCCAAAGAGAGGACTTGGTTTCTGGTGTAATCTTCGCGGGATCGTAAAAGGTGTTTTATTTTTGGCATTATTCCATTTGGGTCCATGTCGACTGGGAATATTGTAAAGTATTCTAGGTATCCATCTACTTTTTTTGTGAAATTGCCTGTTGCCTTAGATTTTTGCAAATAGTCAAGCAATTCCTTTCTTGTCTCTTCCTTGTATCGATTCAGTTTTTCAATTCCCTTGTTTATCTCTCCTGAGGTTACCATCAGCTGGATTCTCTGGCCATAGAAGACAAAGAGCAGTATTGGCACAATCCAGATAACCCACATTATTGGGTTGGATGATTCGCCCCCAAACAGATTGTCAGTTGAAAATAACTCTGTATAGTTCAATTACACTGCCAAGCCCCGGTCTGCCAAATTAATGGATTTGTGTAGGGCGATCAATGGATTGTGCCAAATCTCAAAGAAATTGGCTGCCGGGTTAACAATTAGAAAGTGCTCTTTATATAGCCTAGATAAGTCAACTGCTAACGTATGCCACAAACAAAGCCGATAGTAAGTATCGAAAACGTAGTTGCTTCTGCTTCAGTGGATCAGAAAATGGACCTAAACGAGATTACTCGTAATTTCCCAGATGTAGAGTATCATCCGGATCAGTTCCCAGGACTTGTCTTTAGACTAAAGAGTCCCAAGACTGCAACTTTGATTTTTACCTCTGGCAAGATGGTCTGCACTGGCGCCAAATCCGAAGAGATGGCACGAAGCGCAGTCAAGTCGGTTGTTCAAAAGCTCCGCAAAGGCGGCATCAAAGTCAAAAAGGATGCAGTAGTTGACATACAAAACATTGTTGCATCAATTAACTTGGGTGGAAAAATTCACCTCGAGCAGGCAGCAAGAACACTACCACGCAGCATGTACGAGCCAGAACAATTTCCAGGTCTGATTCATCGAATGCTTGACCCAAAAACAGTAATCCTGCTTTTCTCATCAGGAAAACTAGTGTGCACTGGCGCCAAAAAAGAGCCAGACGTGTACCGCTCTGTTAACAACTTGCATTCGTTGCTTGAAGAGAAAAATCTAATGATCTACGACTAGATCTTTTATTTTATTTTAGTTCCCAGCGGCACTGATTCATCCACTGTCAGCCAATATGGCTTGTCACCCAGATCAGCTGCCAAAAGCATCGCGTTTGATTCTACGCCGCCAACTGATTTTGGCTCTAGATTCGTAATTGCAATTACGGTTTTTCCAACCATTTCCTCTGGGGTAAAATATTGAGCGCCGCCAATGATAAGATTCCTAGTTTCTCCGCCAAGGTCTATTGTGCCCTTTATGATCTTGGTCTTGCCTGGAATTTTCTCAGTTGTAATGATTTTTGCCACCCGGATTTCGAGCTTGGCAAAGTCATCATACGTAATAGCCATAGAATTGGTTTTTTGGCAGCGCTTAAAATGAATTTCGACGCATCAGGCATGAATTTTGTAAAACAATCTTCGGCATATTGGCAATATTGCCACACAGTTAATTTATCTCAAATGAATTCACAAAAACCGTATGGGTCAGTTCTTCACAGACGATATCGACTCACTTCTCAAGTCGGGCCACGGAGATGCGACACGACTAGCCAAAATAAAGGCAGAATTTCAGAACACCAAGCTAGTATCAATTGATGATAGAAAATACGTAGAAGGACTGCTTGCAAGATACTCCCAAGCCTCTGATGCAAAGCCTGAAAAAATAATCAAAGAATCTGAAAAGCGCATAGTTCCCCCACCGCCGGCTCCAAGAAATCCACCAACGTTACTTGAGGTAAAGCAAAAACCAAAAGAAGAAAAAATTCCAAAACTTGAGGGCAGCAAGACAAAGCTTAGAAATGTAGTAATTGCGGTTTGCGCCACAATATTTGCAGTATTGGTAGTATCGTTTGTTGCAATGAACCAGGATTTAGAGGCAGGAGTTACAACTCCAGAGGCAAAGGCACTTGAACTAGACGCTACATCATATGTTCGAGGAGACATCATTTCAATTTCCGGCAAGACCAAAGAGGCAACCAGCATTGCTACACTATCCATTACAAATCCATCAGGAGCACAAATCTGGAGCGAGACAGTAACTGTCAAGCCAAGCGGTGCATTCGCTACTCTGACAATTGCAGGAGGAGACGGATGGGACCAAGCAGGAACATACACAGTATCTCTGACATATTCTGACAATTCGGAAACTGCAAGCTTTAGTTTTGATCCGAGTGGTTAAGACTAATATTTACGAGTCCAAGGATCAAACCCATGGCAACAATAGAAGCCGCAGTCACAATTAATGCACCAGTAGACAAGGTCTGGGATGTCGTCTCTGATCTTGACGGTGAGCCAAAATTCTGGAAGGGAACCAAGTCAGTCAGAAACATCTCAAAGGACGGCAACACAGTACAGCGTGAAGTAACAATTGCATTTAGGGATTCCAAATGCATGCAAACTGTGGCACTACATCCAAAGCAGAGAATCTTGGCCACATTTACTGAAGGAATTATCAACGGCACAAAAACAATCCAGCTAATCCCAGAGGGAGAAAAAACAAAACTAGAGACAATCTGGGACATCAAGATGGCCGGCATACTAGGCATGTTCACAGGCATGGTCAAAAAACACATCAAGAGTGGAACAGAACAAGCGTTAGAAGCAATCAAGTCAGAAATCGAGAAATAATCATGATTTTAGATGCAGTAAATTACGCCTTTGTGGCAATCCTAGTTGGAATTTGCATTGCATGGGTTGCACTGATAAAATCCATGGCAGACTCGTTCAAACATACACCAGTGCTGGACAAATTCGATGCAAAACCGCATCCGACCCCAAAGGTCTCTATCATTTTGCCTGCAAGAAACGAGGAAGGATTTATCGGAAAATGCCTTGACTCGCTAACATCACAGGACTATGCCAATTACGAGATAATTGCAATTGATGATTCCTCAGAGGATTCCACAGGAAAAATAATTGCAGAATATGCAAGAAAGGATTCACGAGTCATCCACGTCACTGCAGGACCAAAGCCGGATGGCTGGATGGGAAAGAACTGGGCTTGTATGGAAGGCTACAAAAAGGCAAGCGGCCAGTTGTTGCTGTTTACAGACGCAGACACCAAGTTTGCAAAAAACGTTGTTTCCCTTGCAGTTTCGCATTTAGAATCAATAGACCTCGATGCATTAACTGTCATACCAAAGATGGTCTGCCTTGATGTTTGGACCAAGATAACTCTGCCAGTGATTTCGACATTTTTGCATACTAGGTTTTCGGCCATTCGAGTAAACGACCCCAGAAAAAAGACTGGGTATTTCTTTGGCAGTTTTTTTGTAATTAGAAAATCAACATACGATTCCGTTGGAACACATGAAGGAGTAAAGCATGAAATCATAGAAGACGGTGCCCTGGGCAAAAAAGTCAAGGAAAGAGGATTTAAGATGAAGATGGTTCGAGGCGACCACTTAATAGAGGCGGTTTGGGCTCGCGACTGGACCACGCTCTGGAATGCCCTAAAAAGACTGATGATACCATTGTTTTTGCAGAACGGCAAAATTGCAGTCGGAATATTCTTTGCTGTTTTGTTTTTGCTTTTCATGCCGTACGTGTTTTTAGCCTACTCGATTCCGTTTGCTAGTAGTTCTGCCTCGTTTTTGGCAGTATTGATATCATCTGTAGTGTCATCTGCATTGTTGTTTTCTGCATGTGTAATAGATGCAAAAGCATTGCAAATCAGAATGATTCATGCGATTTGTGCACCGCTTGGAAGTATGATAGTTGTTGGCGGATTTCTGAGCGGCCTGGTCCAGGCAAAAAAGAGTTCGGCAGTGTCTTGGAGAGGTCGAACTTATTCGATGAAAGACCACACATCCGACTTTATCAACGTCTAGGCAAAGATTATAGGCGCACTGCAAAAAGCTGTCTCATTGGCTAAATCAACTGCCATCATCGGCGGACTGCTTGGTGTAGTAATTGTCCTAGTTGTGTATAGCATTTTTCTAAATCCTCCAAATCAGATTCCAAGCATAGATCAAATCTCTGATAACACAAAGAACACAGTCGTTGCTCAGGACAAGGAATTATCATTAATAGAAATCTTTGAGAAAAGCGAGGCAGGAGTAGTTCGACTAAATGTCAAGAGGCCTGCAAACGATGAGCGAGGAGTCGGCGGTGTAGGCTCGGGCTTTGTTTACGATTCTCAAGGATACATCATAACAAATGATCATGTGGTAAAGAATGCCGAAAAAATCACGGTCACATTTTTGGATGGCAGGAACTACAAGGCTAAAGTGATAGGCCAAGACACCTACACTGATCTGGCAGTAGTCCAAGTCAATGCAAGCCCTGATGTCTTGATGCCACTACCAATAGGAGATTCATCAAAGCTCCGCGTGGGAGAGTCCATTGCGGCAATTGGAAATCCGTTTGGCCTATCTGGCTCGATGAGCTCAGGAATTGTTAGCCAGGTTGGAAGACTATTACCATCACAGGACAGGGGATTTCAGATTCCAGATATCATACAAACAGATGCCGCAATAAATCCAGGCAACTCTGGCGGACCGCTCCTTAACATGCATGGAGAGGTAGTTGGAATAAACACTGCAATCCAGTCCGAGTCTGGCGACTTTGCCGGCGTCGGCTTTGCCATTCCATCAAATACCGTTCAAAAAATAGTTCCGGTTTTAATTGAAAACAAGACGTATCACCACCCATGGGTTGGAATCTCTGGGCGCGACATTGATCCAGACCTGGCAGAAATTTTGAGTCTCAAGGATGCCCGGGGCTTTTTGATAATCAACGTACTAGATGACAGCCCAGCACAAAAGGCTGGCCTTCGCGGAACCACAGAGACCAAAAAAGTCGACGGGGTTAGATACCAAATAGGAGGAGATGTAGTATTAGGAGTAGATTCCAAGACTGTACGAAAAATTGACGACATTTTGATTCATCTGCAGCGTGAAAAGAAAGTGGGCGATGAGATGGTTCTACAAATTCTCCGTGACGGCAAGGTAACAGACATTGTCATTACTTTACATGAGAGGCCGTCATCTGCACTTGCGCTAAACATGACAAATCCCACAAATTCCACTCAAAAATAAATACTTCAACCAAAGATTAGCCTTGTTGAATGACCTAGTGCTGGCGTGTGAGCCACTAAATCATGTTCTAGACGGAAAAGAGATTTCAAAAAATCAAGCATACGAGATTTTTGATCAGACCAAAGAAAACGTCTCTGAACTATACCAAGCGGCAAATCTGTTGCGGGCAAAAAACAAGTCAAACACGATAACATTTTCAAAAAAGGCGTTTTTCAATCTGGTAAATCTGTGCAGGGATTTTTGCAGTTATTGTACCTACAAAGCAGAGCCTGGCGAGCTAAAACTTTCCCTGATGAGCAAAAAAAACATCCAAGAACTAGCTGCACTTGCAAAAAAATACCATTGCACAGAGGCACTCTTTGTTACTGGTGAGCGACCCGAGGAAAAATACTCACAGGCAAGAGAATGGCTCAAAGAAAACGGATTTGCAGGCACCGCTGAATACCTAGTTCATGCATCAGAAATTGCATTAGAGGCAGGCCTATTCCCACACACCAATGCCGGAAACCTCAGAAAGTCCGAGATCAATTCCCTCAAAAAGACAAATGTCAGCATTGGTCTGATGCTAGAGAATTCCAGTCAAAGACTGACTGAAAAGAAAATGCCGCATCATTTGGCGCCAAGCAAAGACCCCAAGGCAAGACTAGAAGTACTGGAAAATGCGGGCGAGCTTGCAATGCCAATGACTACTGGAGTTTTGGTTGGAATCGGCGAGACGCCATATGAGATAATCGATTCTCTTTTTGCAATAAAAGAACTGCATGAGAGATTCGGCCACATTCAGGAAATAATCTTGCAAAACTTTCAGCCAAAGCAGGACACGATTATGAGAAATGCGCCATCCGCTGAGGAAAACTATTTCAAAACAATGGTTGCAATATCCAGAATAATCATGCCAAAAATGAACATCCAGATTCCGCCAAACCTCTCGCCCCACTCGTACCAGTACTTTTTGGATGCTGGTATAAACGACTGGGGAGGGATATCACCACTAACACAGGATTATGTCAATCCGGAATTTGGCTGGCCTCAAATCGACTATGTGGAAAAGCACACAAAAAATGCAGGATTTGCATTCAAGGCAAGATTTCCTATTTATCCAGAGATGATGAGAATGGTTCCATCGGAATTATACCAGAAAATGACACCAATGATGGATAAAGAGGGATACGTATCAGAGGAATACTGGAGATGAACATTGACTCGCTGCTAAGGCATGCAGACCCGTTAATTGCCGAAGCCCT
>CAYYBJ010000053.1:0-7143 GCA_964470325.1 uncultured Candidatus Nitrosotenuis sp.
AAGGCCTAGCCTTCACGTAGTAATTCTTCGATCATGGACTCGATGTGACCTGACTGGCCAAACGAGACGTCACGCAATATTCCCTTTCTGTCTACTAGTATGGTTGAAGGCGTACCTCGAAGCTGGAACTTGTCAAATGTACCGGCGGAATATTCTTTTGACATCATGTATTGCCCTACTCGTGCAATGATCTGCTTTTTGTAGTCTTCTGGCTGGGAATCAAAGTCCGGCAATTGTGACTTGATAAACTCCATTACAACTTGTGGTGATGGCTTGCCAGAAACCTTGACTAGGTTGTCCATTGCAAGTGGAAACGGTATCTTGTATGGAATTTTACCATCGGGGCTCTTGCCGTACATTATTAGTGCCTTTTTTGTCTCGCCAACTGTCTCACCAGTCTTTGCTAATAATTCCAAATTCTCTACAGTGTTTTTATCAAAATCCTCAAATGCAGTTGCTATTCCCAAAACCCGCACGCCATGATCCTTGTACTTGTTGTAAATGTTGATTGCCTCTGGAATTCCGTACAAAAAGCAGCCAGGACAATTTACCTGAAAGACCTCTACTAGTACGATGTGGTCTTTTTCCTGATCAAAGTTTGTGGGCATTCCTTGGACCCACTTTGAGGTCTCAAAGTTTGGCGCCTTTTGGCCAATCTGAACTGACATGTTCTCTGATCCATTTGTTTTATTATAAAATCTAACTGAAAATTATACAATAATATAGCAGCCGGCAAATCCGCAGATCAAATGGATGTAATCCCAGAAAAACGACTGGCGCTCTTTGCAGAAATGGAAGACAGATACGAAAAAAAAGACGTCGACTATTTTGTAAAATTATTAAACAATGACGATTATGTCATCAGGACTAGAGCTACCTGCATCCTAGTTGACTTTGGCGGCGAGGACAAGATCCCATACATTGCCAAGGTTCTAAAAAACGATGAAAACGAGCTGGTCCGACACGAGGCTGCATTTTCCCTGGGCCAGATGGGCTATAGAAGCGCAATTCCGCATCTAGAGGATGCCACATCAAATGACCCAAGCATGTTTGTGCGACACGAGGCAGCAATTGCCCTAGGTGTAGTTGGCGCCAAAGACGCAATTCCTACACTTACAAAGGCACTCTCTGATCCAAGCCCGCCTGTTGTGGAGTCTGCCATAGTTGCACTATCGAACTTGCAATTCATGGAAAAGCTATCAAAGAATGAAAAATTTGCAAAACTCACCGGCGGCTAGAGTGGGGCAACCAGGGTTCCGTTTTCACTAGACTCGAATCTATAGATTTTCTCAACCGACGAGTCCTCAAATATTTCAGCGTCGTGCGTTATTATGATGAACTGGATCGGATTTGCATTGGATACGTCTGTGAGCTGAGACAAGACACGAACCAATGATCTTCTTCGTTCACTGTCTAGATGTGTTGTTGGCTCATCCAATATGACAAAGTTGAGATTCGATGATCCAAGCAAGTGAGCCATTCCTAGTCTTAATGACAATGCAACACTTACCTGTTCTCCGCCAGAAAGCGAGTCAATATCAATTACTGTATTTTTGGAATAACAAGTAATGGAAATGTCTCGTATTTTTTCAGTCAGTGCAATTCTGTGGATTTTTGTATTTAACATTTCCAAATATTCCGATGATTTTGCAGATATTGTAGATAATGCCCATGATCTGAGGCTTGTTGCAACCGGGCCGTCTCTATTGTAGATGTTGTCCTGAATTTCATCCAGTCTTGCGATATAGTTTTTGACGTGGCCAAGCTCAACTAGAATAGAATTTAGCTCACTTATTCTGGTATTTGCATGCGTTATTTTTTGCGTGATTGCTCCGTATTCCTGGTCTAATCTGCTGAGTTCTTTTTTGGTATGTTCCAAGTTTGATTTTAGTTTTGTAAACTCGGCCTGATCAAAACCAGAAATTTCCCACTGCATTTTCTCGATTTTCTCATACATTGTTTTTGCATGAGAATCAATCTTTGATGCTTCCAGCAAGCCAGAACTAGTCATTACTAGGGGAATCTTTTGGATTTGCGCCTTTTGTGCCTCTACTTCCTGGACTAGAATTCCTAGCTGCTCTGGCCTTTGTATGGAATGGGCATCAAGTGTTGCCTTGGCAGCGGTTGCCTTTTTGCTGTGCTCTAGGGTTTCTCTTTCCTCTTGGACTAGGATGTTTTTCTTTGATTCCAGAGCCTGGATTTGCGCCTTGATGTTTTCTTGTTCTTCTTTGATGTGCTCTACCTGAAAGACTGGCTTGAGTGTATCCACATGGGAATCACAAACAGGGCATTTTCCATCCTGGAGCTGGAGTTTTTTTGCCAGCTCTGCATGCTCTGCTAGTACTGCTTTTTTTGTCTCTAGTTCTGTGATTTTTTCCCTGGCTTCTTCTATTTCTGATTTGATTGTCTGTAACCTGGATTCTATCTGCTCTTTTTTTGTCGCAATCTCAAAGCAGCTCTGGCAGTCTCGGATTTTTCTTTCCTTTTCGGTTATGGTTTTCTGAATTGATAATATGGCATCTTTGACGTATTTTGCAAATTCCGCCTTTCTCTCTTCAATTTGCTGTAATATTATTTCTTTGGCAGAATCTGCATTGAATTTGTTTTGGAGCGATTCTAGTTCTTTGGCTTTTGCTTGTTTTTTGTATTCCAATTCCTGTTTTTGCGGCTCTGATTTTTCTATCTCTGATCTTTTCTCTGTAATTTCTTTATCCAGTATTGGAATGTGTGTATCATCATAACCGTATTTTTTGTAAATTGTTTGCCGAAATGACTTTTGCACTATTTTGAGATTCTCTGATGCCAAGTCGAGCTTGTCAATTCCAATTATTGCGTTTAGTAGTTCTTTGAATTCCTTTGGCTTTGCCTTTATGATGGAGCTCAGCTCGCCCTGCTGGACAATTGACGCCACCTTTAGTTTTTGAAAGTCCAGGCCCAGTGTGAATTCTATTTCATGCGTGGTGGATTCGCCAAACTGCTTGCGTTCGCCTGCAGCAAGCACTATTTCTTGCCCGTCTTGAATTTCTACAAACTGGATTGTAGGCGTTCCCTTGGCATCGATTTTGCGTGTTGCTTCATACGTTCTATTTTTTGATGTGAATCTTACCTTGACATATGCCTGGGCGGTTCCACGCCTGATTAGGCTCTTGTTTGATTTTCTAGTGTGCTCGCCAAAGAGGGCAAACGTTATTGCGTCAATGATGCTTGACTTGCCTGCCCCATTGTGCCCAACAAAGACTGTTACGCCATCCTCAAAGCCAAGCTTTGTCTCTGAATGCGATATAAAGTTGCCAAGCTCTATTGTTTTTATCATTTCTTGAACCTCTCGAATTCCTCCAGTATTGTCTGTTCTGCTTCCTTTACCTTGTTCGCTGATAGCAATGGGAGTAATTCCTGAATTGCAAATGTGGCCTTTTCATTTGATCCAAGATAATTTGCAGCAAGTTTGAATAGTTCTGCATCAATGCTTGATGGTCGCTCCAATAATACAGAGCCGTTTGAGCTTTCTTCTTGCATTATCTTCCAGGTGTAGTGTAAGGTATGTGGTGCAAGCCTTGCAAGCTGGTTTTGGATTATCTCTGATTCTATTTCCTTTCCGTAGATTTTTAGTTCCACAATTGGTTTTTTTGCCAGCGTAGAAGTTTTCTCTAAAACTTTGGAGATAGATTCTGCAAGATTTGTAAATTCTACTTTTTCTGATAATTGAGGTCGCGTGTCCAGCTTTACCCAGTTTGGCTTAGCCTCACTAGAGGAAATGTCGACCTCATAGAATCCTTTCTGTGTTTCCTTGATTCCCTCACTGGTTGTCATTTCTATAGATCCTGGGTATGCCACAGGGCCTGACAAATGAGAGAATTGTTTTAGGAATTTGTCATGGAGATGACCCATGGCATAGTAGGTAAAGTTTTTTGGCAGATCAGTTGATGCCAATTCTCCTGCAAACTGGTTTATTTCTGCAATTCCCTGATGCATTATCAGAATTTTATGGCCAGAATGCTGTGATGCGATTTTGTCAAGCTCGGAGAATTTTTCCAAAAACTGGGGCATCTCTCCGCGCCGAATCTTGTCAAATCCTGCAATCAGTATTTTTTTGTGGATAATTGGCTTGCCTTGGCCAACATATCTGGAGAACTCCAAATTATGGTACACATACGGGATTGGTGCTGAGCGAATCCTGGAAAAGTCGTGCTCGCCTAACACAAAAAACGAGTCTATGCCATTCTGCTTTAATCTCTTTAGCGCATTTGCCATCTGTAAGATGGCAGTGCCGCTTGGGTTTGGAACATGAAAAATGTCTCCTGCAAATATCATGAAATCCACATGGTCCTTGATGGACACATCTACTGACTCGTTAAACGCGGAATAGACATCGTCTTCTCGCTCTTGCAAACCGTACTGGGTTAGGCCCAAATGCATATCGGAAATGTGAGAAAATATCATTAGTCTAGCAATAGATCTTTTTGTATTAATTTTTGCGTGGATTCTGTGGCAATTTTTTCAAATTTCTTTGCAGACTTCCATTCCGATATTGCGTTCTTATCGGAACCAATCGGCTTGTCCTTTACTTCTTCGATATGCACGATGGCAGGCAAGTTCACCCACTGGCCCACAAATACCGCATCACCCACATTTAGCGATGTTAGCTGGTTTATCAGGTCATGAGAAATGGATTCTGCGGCTGCCGTGATTTGTCGCTGATCATCCTCCTGGACTATTTTCATTACTGCCAGAGAACCCATTTGGGATAATACGTTAGGATCAATATTGCGCGGCCTTTGCGATACTATGCATAGGCCTAGGCCGAATTTGCGTCCTTCCCTAGCTATCTTTGCAGCCCAGTATTTTGTGTGGGTGTCCTCGCCCTTTGGAATGAAAACATGTGCTTCCTCTATTATTACAAAGACTGGCGACTCGAATCTGTATCTGTGCGGTGACTTAGATTTTGCGCTCTTTGCTAGCAGGGCTGCCTTTCTGTCTGTGAGCAGCTCTTGGAAATAATACGCCAGTGCAACATTTGCCTGCTTTTCTGATAATTCTGAAATGTTTAGCACGTTTACCTTGCCTTGTTTTATGAGGCCTAGGGGATCCATAATGTCTGGGTCCAAAACATCGGCAAATCTGTGCCTGGCATCATCAATTTTATCGCGTACCCTGTCTGCAGAATGCCTGTCGTCCTTTCGCTCTGGATTTGCACCAATCATCTCTACGTTGTGGTCTAGTGCATCCCAAAAGTTCTGGGCTTCTTTAACATCTGGAGTAAATGCTAGACGCAAAATTCTCTGCTGAATGTCTGCGTTTTCTCTAATTTCTAAGACGTCTGATAGTGTATTTGCATCTAGCAGTCTTGGATTTATTTTTGCATCAATTACGTTGATTCCTGGAATGTGCAGGTCAGCATAGTCATTGTGATAGTCAAAAATTATCAGAGTTCCGTCCAATGTGGAGATTTGTTTTGCCAACAATGACACCAGATTGCTTTTTCCCATTCCAGTCATTGCCAATATTCCTAAATGGCGCGAGACAATCTTGTTGAGGTTTATTTTTGCTTCAATCTGTGAGTTTCTTAGTAATGTTCCAACTTGTACCCACTCGTCCTTGTTTGGTGCAAAAATGTTTCCCAAGTCGTCCTTTGTTGCAGACAAAATTCCAGTTCCTGGAATTGGTGGTATTGCTGGCAACACTATAATACTTTTTTGCAGCTGAGCCAAATATCCCAAAATTCCAATCTTTGCTGTAAAGCTCTTATCGCGAGAATTGATATCTGCAATTTCTTTGCTTTCAATTGCCTCATCAAAATTATGAATGTCGGTTAGTGCGGCACTTGTAACAAATGATCTTTCAACTAGTCCTAAGAGTTTTCCATCCTGTGAATCAATGATGACATATTCGCCAACCGATAGCGGTCGCGATGTTTGTGCAGTGACTGCCGTTGGCTTGGATTCGCCAATTACTACTCCTAGCGTCACGGTGTATCACCAAAAAATCTCATGCAAAAAACTAGCCAGGACTGATAAATAAATTCCAAGATTGATTGCACATTGATCCAAGTCTAGCAATTTACCTCATTATAATATGATGATTTACGCATGATGTAAAAATTACATAACTCTTGGCGTTTTACTCTGAAAATCGATAATCGATCATAGAATTATTACATTTCTTTTCGTTTTAAACAGATAATCTTAAAAATATTGAATACGTACTATGCTGGTGCTACATTATCCAGACACTATCGTTGCAACAGCTGTCGAAGAAAAGGTAGCAAAAAAACTGCAAAAGCACCTAACGTCATTAGGTCTTGACTGCAAGCTAATTCCAGATGGGACGATGGATTTTGAGTATGATTATCCACGATCATCCCTTGACGGCCCAAACCCTGGAGTAGCGAGCAGAGGAGTATTCAAGGTAACCGGAGGTTTCGATTACATTGACATACTCAAGAGAAAAACTGTGTCGAAAAGTGAGTTTGCCCCAGGAGGGTTCTATGGAATGGGAATCGCAGAGGGAACCATGTGGAAACTACGATTTTTCCTGTCATTCCCATCCGAATATAATCTTGGACCGCTGAACTTTGGAACTCTGACCAAAGTATTCAAAGGAAGATTCCACTCCAAAGTAGAAGATTATATCTGGAGTGGATACGGCAAGCTCACAACACTTCCTCCTGGAATGATTGCAGATGATGTAATCGCTGCATTAAATGCAGACAAAAAACTGCATGATCTAATGATGCATGCACTACTCAAAGAGCACACCATAACCGTATCAGTGTACAAACCAAAGGCCAAAGTCAACTATGATATATCGCAAATAGTCAAGGACGACTCGTACTGGTACAAGTACAAGCCAAAAAAAGAATCACATGCAAAAATCATGATAACATCAGAGTGGAAGGTGCAAAAAGACCTATTCATGGATCCGCAAACACTAGAAACATATCAAAGAATTGGCTCTACCATCAAGAGCACTGTAGAGAAACTAAAGTATCATCTGACAAAGCCACTCTAGTCTCTGGCAATTATTCTATCCATTACTGTCTGTGATGGGATTTTTTGCTCTACTGCAAACGCAATTGACGCCAAATTTCTTACCTCAAACTCTAGCAGTCGTACTATGGCAACTACTGTGGAAAAGCCGAAAATA
>CAYYBJ010000054.1:0-7112 GCA_964470325.1 uncultured Candidatus Nitrosotenuis sp.
AATTCTATTTTAATCAAAGGTAATAAGCAAACCTAGGCCATACAACTCCATGAACAAAGCAATTACAGTTGCAGCGGCAATAGGAGTTGCCCTTGCTCTAGGATTCTCACTAGGAGCAATCCCAAGTGGAATCAATGTGCAAGCACAAAGCGAGCCAACTCCGTTTCCTTCACGAGAAAAAACAATCTCTGTGAGTGGCCAAGCAAGCACCTTTGTTGAACCAGACAGACTCAACATCAGCTTTGGCGTAGAGGTCCAAAAACCAACTGCCAAAGAGGCGCTGGATGAAAACAGCTCCAAGATGAATGAGGTAATTGAGGCAATAAAATCAGCTGGAATTAACGAGGATGAGATAACCACCTCCCAGTTCTCAATTTACCCAGTATACGAGTCGTATCAAGAAAAAGAGACCGGAATCTACAAGCAGAAACTAGTCGGCTATAGCGTATCTAACATCATCAATGTCAAGACCCCAAAACTTGACTTGGTATCAAATGTAATAGATGCAGCAGTGGACTTGGGAGTAAATCGCGTAGATAATGTATGGTTCTCTTTATCAGAGAAAAAACAACAACAAGTCAGCGATGATTTGTTAGCAGAAGCAATCAAAAACGCAAGATCCAAAGCAGAAAAGGCACTTTTCCCCCTAGACTACCAAATCATTGGTGTAAAGCACGTTAGCCTAACTGACACTGGATACTATCCACCACCAATGCCATACTATGGTGCAATGGACTTTGCGGAAGCAAAATCTACAACCCCAATCTTCTCGTCTGATCAACAAGTAAGTGCAACAGCAAGTGTTGTCTTCCTAATTGGAAGCAACTAACTTTTTTATTTTTTCAGCAACAAACTGTTTTGGCAAAATTATGCTAAATGTAGTTCCTTGGTTTTCTTTGCTTTTCGCATTTATCATTCCATGATGCTGCTCTACAATTTTTTTGCAGCTAGCAAGACCAAGTCCTGTTCCTGTCTGTTTTGTGGTAAATAAGGGTTCAAAGATTTTTGGCAGAACATTTTCTGGAATGCCACAGCCAGTATCTACAACTTGTATTATGACATCATTTGGTGTGTCATGTAGAATAATTTGAATTGTTCCTGCACCATTCATAGCCTGAATGGAATTCATCATTAAATTGGCAAGAACTATCTCCATTTTTGCCTGATCACATGTGCAATAGACAAAATTCGTAGGAAGTATAATTTTGATTCCATCTGGTCTGACTATTTTTTCAAGTGCCAAATTCACAAGGTCATTTAAGAGACATTTCTCAAAGTTCATCTTGCTAGGCCTAACAAAATCCAAGACATCCTCTATCTGGTGAGAGATTCGGTCTATTGCACGCCACAGTCTTCCGTAATAGATTATTTTTTCTTCAATGGACAAGACAGGCTTTGATTCCATGATTTCTAGTGTTTTTTATCACAGACAGTGGATTTCGCAGGTCATGTGCTAGTCTTGCGGCAAGCTCACCAATAGCACGTAATCTTTCTGATTTCTCTCCTATTTTGGTGTCGATTCTCTCAACTGGTGCAACATACCCGCAGACTAGGCCGACATCGGTGTAGTGATTTTTGATTGCCTCTTGGCTTGGCGCATCCAGGATACATTTCTTCAGTTTTATGATCATAGAACATTTCTACTGTGCTTACGCCAAACTCGTTAATTTCGTGATTTACAGTGTCAATTATTCTATCTAGGCCTATCTCTGCGACTCTGTGTCGCGCAATGAATTCCGGCACTAGTTATCTAGAAATGGAATTGTTAAGAAAACCATGCTTATTCATTTAAACAAACAGGGTACGAATATGCCAATAATTAGATCATATCTAATCATTTAGTATTTTTTCGTATTGAGATAATTCCTCTATTGCGCTGATTCGGCCCTTTGTAATGCGCATCAGTCTTTTTTTGTAGGACAGATCTATTCTGGTTCGGCGCTCTAACTGCTCAATTACCTTTTTTGTCATATATTTTCCCTTTCTGTCAGAATCAAATAATAAAATCAGGCTTTTATGAGATGAAACAGAATCGGCAAACTTCGTCATTCCTCCAAATCTATGAAACTCTAGTATTTGCTGGCAATAACCAAGATTTTTGAGTGCTGCCGAGTCGCGTTTTCCTTCAACTACAATCACGCTTTCGGTCGCACAGTTCAGAGATACAATAAAATCACGCAGATCAGAAATCTCATCGCCTGAAATCTCCACGATACCAAGATTATGTTCATTGCCTAATTTGTCTTTGAGCAAATGATCATGACAAAAAGATGGATAAATTCTCTGTACGCGTGAGTAAAATCTGGATCTTTTGTACGCAAGTGTTTTAATAATTTCTGAGCGTATCATATCAAGAATCCCCCAAAGGTGAACAAAATGTTCACTGTGCCAGCCAAAAGACTTGGGAGCGCTTTTTTGCTCCCAGGTTCACCTTTTGCTGTTGTTCGTTCATTTTGATTTTGCACATAGATTAATCATTATTTGTCTAGAGCCAAAACATGACAAAATCCCAGCAATACTTGAACTATTTTGTGGATTTAGGACACTTGGCATCCAAAATCCAATCTCATCTAATAGAGAATCATTTTGAGGTTGGTTTTTCTCATGAAAAAGGCTATTTTATCCAAGCTGCAAAGCGCGGAGTCTTGAGAACAACTACTGGTACCAGACGAAGCGTAGACATTACAATAAAAGGCACGCCGGATGATTTTGAGATAAAAATATCGAGTGGCGAGTGGGGAAATAATCTTCTAGTGTCAGCACCTTTGTTTGTAATACCAGTAGTCGGAATTGTAACAACTGCCGCGCGCGTATATACTGCAAAAAAACTAGAGTCGAGTCTTTGGAGACATATCAAATCAGAAATAGAATCACTACGAAACACGGCGCAATCCCAGAGAAAAACCATACAAAATCAGTATGATTGTGATTATATCGAAGGCTATCCGGGATGGAAGAGTGTGGTTGGCGGCAAGCTAGTCATCGAAAATCACAATGACAAAGAAAGATTGGTCTTTGAAGCACCAGACGGCGAGCAAATCACAATTCCGTCTGCAAAAATACTCAAGGCCTCAATCGTACTAGAACGTAAAGGCCTTGGACAAAATGATCAATTGTTAGAAATCACATGTACCGATAAGGACGGAAACCAGATCCAACCAATCTTTAGCTTGGAAAATGTAATAATACTAGAAATTTTGATTCAGATGAACAAATAGCTAAAATGGATCTCGCTGCATGTATTGATCTTGAGCAGATTTTATCTTTTGATCATATGCAATGTCATAGGTGATATCGACTAGCTCTGCCTTGCTTGTGATTGGGATTATAGCATCATCTTGCTCTGCAGTAAGGTCATTTTCCAGATTCAATAATATATCTATGCTATCAGCTAGAATCATGCGTACTTCTTTGATGTAATCTACGACATCCTCGTTTGCGTTCATGATTTTATGGGATCAGATTTGTCTAATTAATTTTTCAAGTGTTTATCCCAAACACTCAGGCTCAAAATCCAAAATTTTGTTCGGTTTTTGCAAACAGACTAGGACTTTAGCCAAACTTGATACGAATAATATCCAATGCACTGCACCAGAACGAGCCCTAATGGAATCTACTCATTTTATGTTGTGGCACTCAAAAATGTAACAAGAATATTTGGAATTATACTAACCAGAAAGAGCAGGGTCTTGTTCTCACATCAGGTTTCTAATGGCATCTACAAGACTACATATTTAATTCAGAGGAGACAAGAAATTGCAATCTGCGCCTAAGAAAATTCTAATTTTGGGTGGCGGATTTGCAGGAATATCGGTTCTGCGTGAGCTAGAGTCAAGCTTTAAAGGAAATGACAATATCAAAATCACACTCGTAAATGAGGACAATTTCTTTTTGTTTACACCAATGTTGCCAGAGCTAGCATCTGGCATGATTCGCCCAAGCGCAATATCAATACCACTTAGAATGGTTTGCAAAAAAACAGAATTCATCCAGGCAAAAGTATCATCCATTGATCTGAAATCAAAGATGGTTGCAATAACACGACCGTTTGATGGAATGGTCAAGGTTCTATCGTACGATTATTTGGTAATTGCAATGGGTGGAACGACTAACTTTTTTGGCAACAAGAACATAGAGAGACATTCATTTACCATAAAGACCATTCAAGATGCAATAGGAATCAAGACGCATTTGATTCACATGCTTGAAATTGCAGATACTGAAAAAAATCCCGCGCTACAAGAAAAGCTCTTAACAGTAGTGGTGGTTGGTGCAGGATTTGCGGGAGTTGAAACAATTGGTGAACTCAATGACTTTGTTCGCGACTCTGTCAAATCATACTATCACAATATCAATCCAGACAACATCAAGATGATTTTGATTTCTGCAAGCGACACAATTCTGCCGGAGCTTGGAGAGGAATTGGGCAAAAAGGCATACCAATCATTGCAAAAGGCAGGAATCAAGATAATCCCAAATACAAAGGCAGTCGATGCAGGAGAAGACTTCGTATTTTTGGGAAACGGTGAGACCATATCATGCGATACCATGATTTGGACTGCCGGCGTGACAATAGACTCCGTCATAGCAGATTTGGACTGTGAGCACAAAAAAGGCAAAATTGCGGTAGACCAGTACCTCAAGCTAGCAAATGACGATACAGTATTTGCATTGGGCGACTGTGCAGCCATAACTGATACCAAGACAGGTGGACTATACCCACCAACTGCACAGCATGCCCTAAGGCAAAGCAAAATTGTATCACATAATCTCAAAGCCAAGATACTTGGTAAATCAATACTCAAACCGTTTAACTTTGAGAGCAAAGGTATGATGGCAATCATAGGAAAACGTGACGGCATTGCAAAAATATCTGGCCATTCCCTGACTGGTCTTTCCGCATGGCTCATCTGGAAGACATATTATTTGATGATGCTGCCAACATTTGAGAAAAAGCTCAAGGTTGCAATGGACTGGACTGTAAACTCGCTTTATACTCGTGACATCACACTGGTTCGTAAGATAAAGAGAAAGTCGGTCAACCAAATAGATGGAATGGACAGTCTTGATCAGGTCTTGTTTAGGACAGAGGCTCAGGCCAAGACTAGTTGAGCAGATTGGATGCAAAAGCGAATTTTTCATTAAAATAAATACCGAATTACAAGCAAACATATCATGATAGGGACAGACCTGGAAAAATGGCGCAGGACTCATTATTCTAATCAATTATCTGCCAAGCTGGAAAACACTGACGTCACCGTGATGGGCTGGGTCCTATCTGTACGAGGCCACGGCAACATTTCATTTATGGCGCTAAAAGACAAGGAAGGAGAGATCCAAGTTGTTGCAAAGGCAGGAAGCTGTCCAGATGACGTTCGAGAAAAAATCTCACATCTCAAGGCACATTCCTCAATTGGCATACTGGGTACAATCAAGCCGTCAGAAAAGGCACCCAATGGAGTAGAAATCATACCAAAAGAGCTCAAGGTTTTCTCCGAAGTAGAAAAAATTCCACCATTTGAGCCATATGCAAAAACAATCAAAAACATCGACACCAGACTGGAAATCAGACCGCTAGACCTCAAAAGAAAACCACTGCAACATATCTTCAAGGCAAGAAGTCTGGTTCTCAAATCAATTAGGGATTATTTTTATGAAAACGGATTTTTGGAAATCAACACACCAAAAATGATTGCAACTGCAACAGAAGGCGGAGCTGCACTATTTCCAATATTCTACTATAACAAAGAGGCGTTTTTGGCCCAGTCTCCCCAGTTATACAAAGAGCAGCTTACGATGAGCTTTGAAAAAGTATTTGAAATTGCGCCAATATTTCGAGCAGAGCCATCAAGAACAAACCGACACCTATCTGAGGCCATATCAATAGACATGGAGGAAGCCTATGTTGACTATAATGACATAATGCAGAGAATTGAGGATGTCATAAAAGCTGCAACCAAAACAGTATCGGAATATGCAAAGGCAAACCCAGAATCAGAGTTTGTCGTGCCAGAAATTCCAGATAAAATCCCACAATATACATACGTAGAACTAGTCGATAAAATGCAAAAGGCAGGCGCAAAAACCGAATGGGGAGACGACTTGTACCCATCAAACCTCAAAAAAATAGGATTAAGTGGATTTTATTTCATCAAGGACTGGCCAACTGGACCAAAGCCATTCTATGTCAAAATCAACAAGACTGACCCCAAGATTTCAGAATCATTTGATCTGATGTTTGGTGATTTAGAACTATCCTCTGGCAGTACCAGAGTCGAGAAAAAGGCAGAGTTGGAAGAAAGAATGAAGAATAAAGGCCTCAAGGTTGATGCCTTTGAGTATCATTTACGGGCATTTGACTATGGAGTTCCACCACACGCAGGATGTGGAATAGGCCTTGAAAGACTCATCATGGCACTTACCGGAACTGAAAACATAAGAGACACCACTCTATATCCAAGAGACGTAGACAGGCTAACGCCTTAGGTGAATTTACGTGGTAACAAAAGAAGACATTGAGCACATTGCAAAGTTAATGAGAATTGATATTGAAAATTCCGATGAATATTTTGAGCGAGTAAAAAAAATCCTGAGTTATTTTGATATTTTAGACAAGGCAAACATCGAAGGCGAAGAAGTACCAGTACAAGAGGTAGGAATTGATGATCTAAGGGAGGACAAGTACATTGCATTTGATGATGCCCTAATACAACAGCTCAAAAACTACAAGGGAAGCTACGTGCGAGCCCCCAAGATGAATTGAATCTTGGAATTTCTGCCATAGAGTACATCAATGGCATCAAAAACGGCACCATTACAGCAGAGGAATTTACTGCAAAAACCCTAGAGCACATCAAAAAAGTAGAGCCAAAACTACACGCATTCATCTCATTGGATGATTCCGCGCTAGAGCAGGCACGAAATATAGACAAAAAGATCAAGGCGGGCCAAAATGTTGGTGCATTTTATGGCATGCCAATTTCAATTAAGGACAATATTTGCATCAAGGGCGGAAAGACAACATGCGCCTCAAAGATGTTACAAGATTACATTGCACCATATGATGCAACCGTAGTATCCAAGCTAAAATCACAAGATGCAGTAATTGTTGG
>CAYYBJ010000055.1:0-7016 GCA_964470325.1 uncultured Candidatus Nitrosotenuis sp.
GGAATTATACACAATAGAATAAGAGATGACAATGTTAAAAGCATCCGTGATTTTGTCCAGCACGTCTTCAAAGAGTTTCTCTGGGAACTTGCTTTTGATCGGATAAATTTTCATTTTTATTAGATCATCGTTGATGTGTTTTAGTTTTATTTTTGAATCAGATTTTGCAAGCAACTCCGATAGTAACAATATAGAAGATATTTTCCTGATTGATTTTTTATCCAACTGCTCTAAAATTGTATCAAATTTGTCAAAAATTTTGTCCAGTTTTTTCTTCTTTTTTGAATAAACTATCGATAGAATGGAAACAAGTTGATCATGATGATTTAGCTTGCTGTCAGAGTCCATTCCAAAGGAGAGAAAATTCATTATATTCTGAAATGTTATGCTGTATGGCTCCTGCCTTAATGAGTGAGCCAGAATCATTCTTTCATTTTCGTCAATTAGGTTTTCTGATATCAAAAATCTTACAACATCTTCCAGATACTGTGGGATGACGTCGGATTCGTATGCATATTTCATCGAATTTTGAATATGAGTCTGTTCAATTTTGCCTAGCAGAAATTCCTTTGGATATTCTAGTGACAATGATAATGTACCCTCGCGTAAGCCTTGGGCAGAGATGATTATCTCATCAAAGCCAAGTTTTTCCATCAAGATGTCAATTACGCAAGAACCTGCAGCAATGGTTTGGGCTCTGTTATTACTAATAGATCTGATTTTTGCAATTTTTTCTGGTTTTAGATGAACTAGTCTTGTACTAATCGAATGAATGGATTTTGCAGAAATTTCATAGTTGTGAATTTTGCCAAGTGGATAGTTTATCATGTCTTGGTGGTATTTTGCCATGGAGCGTAACGTCCCTCCAACTCCAACTAGGACAGCATCGCCTGGAATTTGCAGTTCTTTTCTTGAGGGAATCAAATCAAATATTTTGGATTTCATTTTGGCCAAGTCCTTGTCTGATAATTCCCCATCCTCGCCAAATGCCTGCATTAGTCTTAATGTGCCCAGTGGTAAAGAAACAATTTTTTTAATTTTGAATTGGTTTGCGCTTACAATCTCTAGGCTTCCACCGCCTATGTCAAAGAACAAAACTGTCGGCAGGCGAAGCGAACGAATTGCGCCAGCATAAGAATAAAGAGCTTCTTCTTCCTCAGAAAGAACTCTGAACTTGAATCCCGTTTCAAAGTAAACTCTGTCTAAGAATTCCTCTCTATTTGCTGCTTCTCGTACCGCACTTGTAGCAACTGCCAGAACATGTTTTATTGACTGTACCTCAATTATGTCGCGAAAGAGCTTCAGAGCATCAATTGTGCGCCTTATTGGCTCATCTTTGAGGTTGTTGGTCTCAGAGAGGCCTTCGCCAAGTCTTACTGTTATTGCTTCGTGCTGATATGCCTGATAAGAGTTGTCTGGCGTGATATTGAAATTAACCAGCTTGACAGAGTTTGACCCTAGATCAATTACTGAGATTTTCTGCATTTTGTCTTGTATTGTTTTCATCTTTATGGATTCTTATCTGTGTAAACTGAACAAAAAATGACTCACTTGCTGACTTTTCTTATCAGTTTTGGACTAAGCAGCCATTCCAGCTGGCCCTGAAGTTTTGGTTCACTAGAGGTAGTTTTGATCTTGGCAAGACCTCCAGTCTTGAGGGAAAAATTGGAGGTTAGCTGTTTGTGCTGGCTTGTAATGTAGTTTATGATGTCTATGAGCAAGGGATTGTGTCCTACTATCAAAATCACTGGATCATTTTGCTCGATTATCTTCTTGCATACCTCGTCTGGGGTTCCTTCTGGCTTTAGATCCGCAAGCTCGACTAGTTTTGCCTTTTTCTGACTGTTCAATATTATCTGGGCTGTTTGTTTTGCCCGTCTAAGTGGACTGGTAAAGATTTGCGCAATTTCTATATCCAGTTCTTCAAAAAATCTGGAAACATTTTCAATTTCTTTTATTCCTGTATCTGTCAGGGAACGCTTTGAGTCATTGATTATTTTCTTTGAATCAGAATTGGCATCTCCGTGTCTTAGAATAAAAATTTCCACGTTATTGCGCCTTGAATAGATGATTTATTTTATGACGCAATGGTTGTTTTTGAGAAGATAAATCTAAAACATAATGCGTGATCATTATGTGATACGACATGGCAGCATCTTTTGCACATCCTAAAAAGAATTTTTCTGCATTCAGTACAACGGGCATAATCAATTAGTCCCCCACCGCATTTTCTGCAACTTTCGTCCGGCATGAATAATCATATTTCTAAAAACTAAATATTGTATCCAAAATAGTTTTCTTACAAATACATATTCTCTAGTCCAATATTGTTTGTTTGAAAAAGACCTCCTCATAGCAATTTTCTGTATGGCGGGAGATGATAGTTTATCACAAAAACTAGGCTCAGAGGTCTTCATCATCATTACGTGGTTTGGTATCAGAACAAAAGTTCCTTGCTCATAGTTTTTGGATTATACGTAAACCATATAGTTTCTAAAACTGGGTAAAATCCAAGTCCATGGTATTTTTGACCATGAATTGCTTTGTGAGCTTGTGTTTACCCGTTACGATATAGTTTATTGCATCACTCATGAACATAGCATGGTCTGCTAATCTTTCCAAATAGCGAAGTACCAATGCTTCCGCCAGAGCACATTTTGTGTTCTTGGAATTTATCAGCATCGGTAATCTTTCTCGGTACATTTTATCCACATAGTCCTCGTTTTCCTGCATGGTAAGGGCTTTTCTGATATCCATCTCTGCAAAATACATCACAGCGTCTTTGATCATGGTCTTTACTTTTTCAGAGACCTCAACTAACCAGCTTTTATCACATTCTGAAATGTCCCCAAATGTTGATCTCACCTGAGTTATGTCATATGCGTATCTTCCAAACCTAGTAAACCCATAAGAGATCTCAATTGAGGAGCGGATCAGCCTGAAATCATCTGCCACTGGCTGATATCTTAGAAATATGTCAAATGTTAGGTCTGCTACTTGAAAGTATTTTTTTGAGATTTCATTTGATATGTCATGGACTTGGTTTGCAGTGTCTTTGTCATACAAATACGAATCAATTGCAAGCACGACGCTTTGTATTGCCAGATCACCCATCTCTGCCATTAATGCAGAGAGATTCTTTAGAGGTGGATCAATTAGTCGAGTCATTTAACCAAACTGGCCCTGTACGTATTTTGCAGTTAGCTCATTTTTAGGCTGTGTAAAGATTTTTTTTGTTTCATCAAATTCTATTAGGTCTCCCAGATACATAAAGGCAGTATAGTCAGAAACACGAACTGCCTGCTGCATGTTGTGCGTTACTATGATTATGGTGAATTCTTTTGCGAGTTCTGTTATGGTTTCCTCTATTTTTTGAGTGGCAATTGGATCTAGTGCTGATGCTGGCTCATCCATTAGCAAAACTTCCGGCTGAATTGCAAGTGCTCGTGCAATGCAAACTCGTTGTTGCTGTCCTCCAGATAGCTCCATTGCAGGTTTTTTTAGGTCATGCTTTATTTCGTCCCAGAGATATGCCATTCTGAGTGAATCTTCTACTATTTCATCTAGGATTTTTTTGTCCCTGACTCCGTTTAAGCGCAGTCCGGCAGCAACATTGTCATAAATTGACATTGTTGGAAATGGGTTTGGTTTTTGGAAAACCATGCCAACCTTACGTCTATGATAAATTGGATCCACGTCTTTTGAGTAGAGATCTTCGCCATCCAGTAGAATTTTTCCCTCAACCCTAGCATTTTTTGTCATATCATGCATTCTGTTCAGACATCGCAAAAATGTGGTCTTGCCACACCCAGAAGGCCCAATCAACGAGGTTACGCTTTTCTCCTTGAACTTCATTGTGATATTTTTGACTGTGTGTATTCCACCATAATATACAGAAACATTTTCTGCAATCATTTTGTATTTTCTCTCATCTGTTGGTTGTTTGTTCGGTACTGTGTTTTGTATGTCTACTACAGTTGTCATTGTTTTCTTCCTCCCATTATTCTATAGAATAATCTTCCTTTTGCACTGTTCTTTGTAGCAAAATAATATCTAACACCTATATTTATTGCCAGAATTATTATTATCAAAACAACCGCTGCTCCCCAACCCTGAAGCTGTGCACTATCATATGGAAGCAAAGACAAACGCCATATTCGAAGTGGTAATGCATCCATTGGAGAATCAAAGCCGCCAAAGAACTGACTGCTGCCCAGAACTGTCATGATCAGAGGCGCTGTCTCACCTGAGATTCTTGCAACTGCTAGTAGGATTCCAGTAATCATACCGCTTTTAGCAGCAGAAAGAACTATACGAAATGTAACTACCCATTGTCTCAGGCCCAAGGCCAAGCCGGCCTCTCGATATGTAAGCGGAACCAACTTCAATGATTCCTCTGTAGTTCTAGCAACAATTGGAAACATGATCAAAGATAATGCAAACGCACCAGCCCAGAGTGAAAAGTGGCCTAATAGCAAAACTATTGTCAAAAATGCAAATATTCCCAGAACTATGGATGGAAATTCCATAAACACATCGTTAAAAAAGCGGACTGTTCTGCCAAACCTGTTATCGCCAAATTCCGCCAAAAAGATTCCAGACATCACACCAGTTGGAATGCCAATAAGACTAGACATGCCAATTATAATGATTGTGCCCTGAATTGCGGGGCCGATTCCGCCTGTACCAGTTCCGATTGCGCCGGGAACTTGAGTCAAAAACTCTACTGATAAGGCAGTTAGGCCATTTTTGAAAACCTCCACTAGTATGCTGCCCAGCGGTATGATTGCAATTACAACACAGCCAAGCACCACTCCCATTGCAATTTTATCTACAACCAGTCTGCCCCTGACATTGTGCTTGAATAGAGATCTGTATTCTGCTCTTTTTTGAGTTGATGACATCATGCGTTTATGACTCCTTCCTTTACCTTGAGCATTCTAGATACAAGCAAGTGCGCTACAATGTTGATTACAATTGCAACCAAAAGTAATGTAAATCCTATTCCAATTAGTGCCGGCAAATGTAATGATGCAGGAGATGCTTCTATGAACTCGTTTGCAATAATGCTTGACATTGTTTGTCCTGGTTGGAATAAGGTCTGTGGAAATGCACTAGGACCAGTTGCATTTCCAATTAACATTGTTACTGCCATTGTCTCGCCAACTGCACGGCCCAGACCCAGGATAGCGGCCCCAATCAGACCTGTCTTTGCATAAGGAAATATTGCGAGTTTGAACATTTCCCATTTTGTTGCACCAAGCATGTATGCAGCCTCTTTTTGCATGTGAGGAACCGCTCCCATTATTTCCCTAGATACTGCAGAAATTGTTGGAATGATCATTATTGCCAGAATTATGCTTGCACTAAAGATATCAAGGCCAAATGGGGCGGACGAAAAAAGCCAAACACTTTCTCCAAATGTGTCATGAAGTGGATATTCTATGTTGGTTAACAAAAAGTCTCGAAATACTAGCAACCCCCAGAATCCGTAAATTATGCTTGGAACTGCAGCTAAAAGATCAATTACTATAGAAAGTGGGCCTGCGATGAATTTTGGTGCTTGAGAAATAAACATCGCAATACCGATACTGACTGGCACGCCCATTGTCATTGCAAGGCCTGCCGTAACTAGTGTTCCTGCAATATAGGGGGCGGCACCAAACACTTCACGGCCCTCAACTGCATTCCACTCTGAACCTGTTATGAAACCTAATCCCTCATGTTCCCAGACAAGATGAGACTCTGAATATAGCTGGAATACCATCAATACTATTATGGCTAGAACATAGATACCGGCAACCGTAGCTACAATCCTGAAAATCTTGTCTGCAGAAATTCTACTGGGGGTAGATTTTTTGTTTACTAGCAATAATTATGGATTGATTTACTAGCGTTTTATCACAGATCCACATATTCTACCGAGTCACTATAGTTCTATATTGATCAATATATTATAAAGACTAAAACGGTATTTACTTACTTTAATTCCAATAATTATTGCAATCATTAGAGGATACAAAACAGACTCGTAGAATTCAGATTAGCGGAGGATCGACATACACAATATCACTTCCAAAGAAATGGATTGATGAGCTTGGAATCAAAAACGGTGATAACATGACCATTATAAAAAATGCGAACCGGTCCTTGACATTATTTCCTGGATCGGGTACAGAAAAGCCTGCAAAAAAGGCAGTTCTTATAATAAGCCAAAAAGACGCTGAGGAAGCAATTAGGCGCAAAATCGTTGCGTTATATCTTACTGGATACAAGACAATCCAGGTCAACTCCAAGGGAGTAAGATTGCTATCAGAACATTCCAAACTGATAAAAGATCTGGTGCGAAAATCCATGATTGGTACGGAAATCGTTGAATCTGACTCTGAATCAATTACTATTCAAATTTTGACTAGGCTGCCAGAGCTGACCTTTGATGTGGCATTAAAGAGAATGTATCTGATGACTGCTAATATGCATCGTGAGGCAATGGAGGCGCTCAAAAAGTTTGATGCTGAATATGGAGAAGAGGTCGTACGAATGGATGATGAAGTGGACAGGTTCAGTCTATACATGATGCGAACTCTGATTATGGCAATTCAAAACTCTAGTATGATGTATGATGTGGGCCTTGAGCAGCCGTCTGACTGTCTTAACTATAGAACTGTAATATCCAGAATAGAGAGAATTGCGGACCATGCGGCACTAATTGCCAAGAGAATAAAATTCCTAAAAGAACCCCTGGACCAAAAAATATTGCGGGAACTGGAATTACTTAGCTCCGATGCGGTTGCGTGCTTTGAGAACTCAATTTCGGCTCTGACAAAAAAAGATCACATACTAGCAGAAAAAGTGGCTGTAAACATAGCTCAAGTAATAGAAAAAGAAAAAGAACTCATGTACGGCATGAAGGAATCCAAAATCTCTACTATAGTCAAATTCACACTAGAAGACATTAGAAGGACGGCAGAATATTCTTCTGACATAATAGAAACTGTAGTTAATGAAACAATTCA
>CAYYBJ010000056.1:0-6713 GCA_964470325.1 uncultured Candidatus Nitrosotenuis sp.
CGGTAGTCTTTTTTGACCCCAACGGCAATTTCCTCAAACAAGTTACAGTTGGCTCTCTACCAGACATGCTTGCATTTACGCTAACGGCAAATACATCCTAGTTGCAAACGAAGGGGAGCCAACATCATATTGTACACCAAGTCTTGCAACAGACCCCGAGGGCAGTATTAGCATAATCAAAATTCCAAACAAAATCAGCAAACTAACACAAGCCGATGTAAGAAATGTGGGCTTTACACAGTTTAATGGCCAAGAGGCAATGCTCAAGTCGCAAGGAATTAGAATCTATGGCCCAGGTGCCACTGCAGCCCAAGATTTTGAACCAGAATACATTGCAATATCCAAAAACTCCCAAAAGGCATGGATAGCCCTGCAAGAAAACAACGCGTTGGCTGTACTTGACATAAAATCTGGAACAATAACTGATTTGTTCCCACTTGGATTCAAGGAACACCTATCTACAGAAAATGCATTTGATGCAAGTGACAAAGATGGTCCAAGCATAAACATCGCAAATTGGCCGGTCAAGGGAATGTATCAGCCAGACGGTATTGCATTTTACAAACATGATGGCCAAGGATATCTAGTAACTGCCAATGAAGGCGATACCAGAGCAGATTGGCCATGCTTTAATGAAGAAGTCCGGATTGGTTCTAGCAGTGTTGTGCTTGATCCAGATGTATTTCCAAATGCTGCAGCACTAAAAACAAATGCTCAGCTTGGAAGACTAACAATTACTAATGCAGACGGAAACACAGATGCAGACACTCAATATGAAGAACTCTATGTCCCAGGAGCACGATCATTTTCAATTTGGAGCGAGTCTGGCGTATTAGTATTTGACAGTGGTGATGACTTTGAGCAGATCACAGCATCTCAGATTCCTGCCAATTTTAACTCTAACCACGACTCTAATGCTTCATTTGATACTAGAAGCGACAATAAAGGTCCAGAACCAGAAGGTGTGACACTAGGTAAAATCAAAGGTCACAAATTTGCATTTATTGGTCTTGAAAGAATTGGAGGTGTTATGATCTACGATATCACAAATCCACAAGTACCAGAATTCAAAAATTACGTAAACAATCGTGACTTTACAGTCCTAACTACAATCTCTGGTACTACCAATCCACTGGTAGGAGACTTGGGACGGAAGGAATTCTATTCATAGACAAAAAAGACAGTCCAAACGGAAAACCATTACTTGTGACTGCAAACGAGGTCAGTGGAACTACAACAATCTTTGAAATCAATGTCAGCAGCATAAACGACGATGACGACGATGACGAAGATGACGAATAAGATCTAAATCATTTTATCTGTTAATATGGCATTAAATTTGTCTTGATTGAAAACGAAAACACCTGGGCAAATGCAGTAAAAAACAACTCCCAAGACGATTTTCACAAAAAATTCGACTCGGCACTAGAATCACTCAAATCAGAATTTGGCAAGACCTATCCACTAATCATAGGTGGAAAAGAAGTCCAAACTGAAAAAACATTTGACGTACGATCCCCATCAGACACCAGAATCATCCTAGCTAAATTCCCACTCGCAACAAAAGAGCAAACAAACCAGGCAATCGAGTCAGCAAAACAAGCATTCACACAATGGAGCTCAACCCCATACCAGAACAGAGCCAAAATATTCCGCGAAGTAGCATCCCAGTTCTCCAATGACAAATTTTCACTAGCTGCCACAGTAAGCCTGGAAAACGGCAAAAACAGGCTTGAGGCAATGGGAGAAATAGACGAAACAATAGATTTTCTGCGATTTTACGCAGACCAGCTTGAATCAAACCAGGGATTCGTCAAGCCAACAAAAAACGCAAGTCCAAACGAAAAAACCCAGTCCGTCCTAAAACCATACGGAGTCTGGGGAATAATTTCTCCGTTTAACTTTCCATCGGCAATAGCAATTGGAATGAGCAGTGGAGCCCTAATCACTGGCAATTCAGTAGTCCTCAAGCCAGCAAGCGACACACCATTATCCGCATTTCGATTAGTCAGCGCAATCTATAAAAAAATCACGCCAGGTGCAATCAACTTTGTCACAGGCCAAGGAAGTATAGTGGGCCAAGCAATAGTTGAAAACCCAAATGTTTCCGGTATAGCATTTACCGGATCAAAAGAAGTCGGACTATCAGGATTCAGGACATTTACAAAACAATCCCCAAAGCCATTCATTTCTGAAATGGGCGGCAAAAATCCAGTCATAATAACAGAATCAGCAGATCTGGAAAAGGCAACAGACGGCGTATTGCGTGCAGCGTTTGGCTATGGGGGACAAAAGTGCAGCGCCTGCTCGCGAGTATATGTGCAAAAACAAATTGCACCAAAATTCTTAGAAAAGCTAGTCACAAAGACACAAAGTCTCAAGATAGGCCTGCCCTGGGAAAAGGACACGTATCTGGGCCCAATCATAAACGATTCTGCAAGAAAAAAATTCGAGTCCGCAGTGGAATTGGCAAAAAAAGACGGCAAGATCATATTTGGCGGTGAAACACTAAATGAAGGGCCATACCAAAACGGTTACTATGTCAAGCCCACTATAGTGTCAAATTTACCCAAAGACCACAAGCTAGTCAAAGAAGAATTATTTTTGCCGTTTCTGTGCGTCCAGGAATTTGAAAAATTCGATGATGCTATACAAGAAGCAAATAATTCCGAATATGGCCTAACTGCAGGCATTTTCTCAAACAACAAGGAAGAGATCGACGCATTTTTCTCTAAAATCGAGGCTGGCGTAACATACGCAAATCGAGCCCAGTCGGCAACAACTGGCGCAATGGTTCAGGCGCAACCCTTTGTAGGATGGAAAAATTCCGGAATTTCCGGAAAAGGCGCAGGCGGTGCATACTACCTGACGCAGTTTCTCAGAGAGCAAACCCAGACAATTTGCAATGAGCAGTAAACCATTCAGACAAATTTTTTCTCTATTTGTTTTCTGATAAACTTTGAGATCTCGCCCTTGCTTTGGCGACCCGAGCTTGCAGTTTTACCGGATTTATCCAGTATGATGACCTCGTTTAGCTCGCGGTTTTTCTGGTATCGTATTCCAATGTCGTTTGCAACTATCAAGTCCGAGTCAGACTCTTTCATTTTCTTTTTTGCAAGTTCTACTAGCTTTTGCCGTGAAATGTTGGTTTCCGCCTTGAATCCAACCAGAAAAATCTCTTTTTGGATCTTTTTGATGCTATCTATGATTTTTGGTGCCTTTTGCAATTTTATGGTCATACTTGGTTTGTCACTTCTTATCTTTGATTTAGCTGGAGTTGCAGTATAGTCAGCAGGTGCTGCAGACAAGATTGCAATGTCGAATTTCTTTGATTTGAGTTCTTTTTTTACTGCATCAAACATTTGCTGGACTGTCTTGATGCGAATTATTCTTGCTCCCTTTGGCGGCTCTTCGGTTCCAGGCCCATACACCAAAGTAACTTTGGCACCAGCCGAGATCATTTCCTTTGCAAGTAGTATACCAGTTTTACCAGAGCTCTGGTTTGTCAAGACCCGGACGGTGTCAATTGGTTCTGCAGTAGGGCCGGCAGTTATCAGAATTCTTTTGCCAGACAAAACTCCAGATCGACCAAATCTATCCAAGATATAGTCCAAGACATCTTCAGGTTCTGCCACCTTTGCCTTTCCCTCTGTGAAATTAGGCTCAATAAACTCTACTTTGCCCCTCAAAAATGAGATATTCCTGTTTACTGCAACATTCTCATACATTGCTTGGTGCATTGCAAGTGCCATTACTATTGGAATTTTGGCGCCAAATCCCAAAGTCAAAACTGTAGAAATGGGGGTATCATCAATTCCGTTTGCCAGCTTTCCAAGCGTGTTTGCAGTTCCAGGATATACAATAATGCAATCCGATTTTTTATAGTCGGCCAATGCAACATGCTCCATCTTACCAGTGAGCTTTGTTATGACAGAATTTCCTGTTGCCCACTTGAAATAATCCGGCTGGATAAGTTTTGTTACAGCTTCACTTGCAATGCAGTTTACGTCTGCACCATGCCTCATCAGTAATCTGGCCAGCTCAATTGCCTTGTATGCAGCAACACTTCCGGCAACACACAATACAATTTTTTTGCCAGCAAGCTCCGTTCCGTATGATTCCACTATATCCAAAGATGGATGCTTATTCAATTTCCTTCATGAGCCTGTCCAGCTCTGTCTTTTCCATTGTAAACCAGTTTTCCTTTGCAGGGAATTTGCCCGATTCTATGTCTGATTTGTATGAGGAAACTGCCTTTGTGATTTGATCAGACAGTGACAGGTATTGCTTGACAAATTTCGGCTTGAGCTTGTCATACATGCCAAGCAAGTCATGTATCACCAGAACTTGGCCGTCACAGAACTTGCCAGAGCCAATTCCAATTGTTGGGATTGATATTGATTCAGAGATGATCTTGGATGTTTCAGTGGTGACCATCTCCAGTGCTATGGAAAATGCCCCTGATTTTTCCAAAGCTTTTGCATCCTCAATTAGTCTTAGAGCAGCATCCTTTGTCTTTGCTTGGACTCGATATCCTTGCGCCAAAGTAGTAGTTTGAGGCTGAAATCCAATGTGGCCCATCACAGGAATACCTGTCTCCACTATTGCCTGTATGGTTGGAGCAACAATTTTGCCGCCTTCAAGCTTTACAGCGTCTGCACCAGCCTTGATCAGCCTACCGGAATTTGCAATCGCATCTGATGTACTTGCCTGATACGACATGAATGGCATGTCGGCCACTACAAGAGAGTTTTGTTTTGCACGAGATACAGCCTCAGTAAACAAGACCATCTGCTCCATAGTAACTGGTATGGTATTTTCATATCCCAGCATCACCATTCCAGCGCTGTCGCCTACTAGCATGATGTCAATTCCAGCCTTGTCACATAGTGAGGCCAAGGTGTAATCGTATGCAGTAATGACGGAAATTTTCTGTCCGTTTTTCTTTTTGTCTAAAATATCCTTAACTGACTTGTACATTGCGAGCTCTCCTGATCAGATTTGCCTTGATTTCCTGAATTGACAGCACCAAATTTTTGGAATTGTCAAATTTTGTCTTCTTGGGGTTTTTGCAGGATTTTATGAGCAGTGTTATGGCGCGAACAACATTATCGACTATGGTGATATCGGCAGTCTCGGCAGTGCGCGACATTGGATTTAGATCAAATGTTATGACTTTTTTTCCAGCCTTTTTGAGAGCTAGTGTACGGTCGCCGTCTTCTAGTGGTACCACAACAACATCCGCAGAATAAATTCCATCCTTGTCCACAATTCTTCTATTCGAGTCCAAGCCGGAAAGTTTGGTGGAGTTTTTCTTGTCCAGGCCATAAATTTTACCTGCGCCGTTTTTCTTTAGTGTTCGAAAAATGTTTTGTTTTCTGGCTTCAGTTGCATAAAAGAGGTTTATCTCTATTTTTGCCCCAAATGCTTTTGCCAGCTGGACTATTTCCCTAGGACACAGGCCTGCAATGTTGCCGTTTACCGAAATTACGGGATTTTGTGCCTGCTTTAGCATGTGGGCAGCGGCCAAAACCGCCTTTTTTGCGGATTTTGAGGTTTTCTCGCCAATCAAATAGTCAAATGCCTCGCCACGCCCATGTGCCATGAGGCCTTCTTTTGCTACAAGGCCAGCATCAAATGCATTGACAAGTCTTTCCCGAATGTAAAGTGACTTTGCCCGTGGGTGGCTTGATGGAATGTGATTCAAAGTACTAGTCTTGCACCGACTTGGTCAATCTTGGATTTTATGATGATACCATCTGGATATTTCTCCAAAATGGATACTACCTTTTCTTCCATTTCCGGCCTTACCAATGTGAATATTGTCTCGCCAAACAATGCCACACCGCATCTAATGCCATTGTTTCTGAGCTCATCAATTACTGACTTCATTTTGGGCGTAATGATATCCACATAGTTTGCAAATTCTATAGAATAATCATGGAACTGGTCAATGTTTTTGCTTTTTACCAGCTTGTCCACCATCTTTCCGCCAAGGCCGTTAATTGATGCCAGTCTGTCCTTGAGGAACTGTTTTGTGGAAATTGGCGAAAAGCAAATCATTATTGCACAATATGATTCCGAGGAAATTTTCTTTATTTGGCCAATTCCCGGTGCTCCTCCCTTGATTCGAATCTCAAATCCTCCGTGGTATGATGCCAAAACATCTCCCAGGCCGGTCCTGCACATTACCTCGGCATTGTGTGCCATCATGCCAAGTTGTTCCTTGGTATAGTTTGTTCTAAATGCAGAGTTTAGTGCATACACCAATGATAACGCAACTGCTGCAGAGCATCCAAGGCCATATCCAACTGGAACCTTGATGTCGTGGTGTATTTTGAGAAAATAACTCCCCTGAATGTTTTTGAGAAATTCAGAAATCACAAACTCTGATACCTGTGTGTTGTCTGGTTGGTATCCCGATATGGTAATGGTGTGATCGGAAAATTCCGAGTCCTGCACCTCAACTGTTGTGGTAACTCCTTGCCGTATTGAAAATCCGGCTCCAAGTGAGCCCTGTACTTCCGGTCGTGCAGTTTGGTCTAGCTCTGCCTTGAAGAATCCTGTAATGTGTGCTGGGCTGAATGCTATCCCCTTCATCTGATCCGAGTTTAAATTTTAATAAAAATATAAGAATATGGCTTAAATTAATTAAATCAGTATAAATTGCCTAAATTCATTCGACGCCTGCAAAAGATAGGAAGCAGCATCCT